>JAYVVR010000225.1:0-4638 GCA_043786835.1 Armatimonadota bacterium
CCTACCATCAGCGGGCGGCGGATCACAGGGTCGGAAAGTGCTTCGGCATCGGAAATCGGCAGATGTTCGGGGTCAAACCATGGCACACCCATGTCCACGCGAAACGCCGCCGCGCGCCCGTCCTCGCTGACTGACAGCATCTCGACAGACCGTGCGCCGTCCAAAACTGCTACCGTGAACTGCGTCTGCCCGTGAAGCCAGCCGGCCCGGTAGGCCCACAGGCTGACGCAGCGAAGGCCGTTCCCGCACATATCTTCTGTGCCGTCAGGGTTGAACATCTGCATCCGGCATACGCTGTGGGTATTTAACTCCTGTGAGACAACAAGCAGCCCATCGGCCCCAATACCGAACTTTCGGTCACACGTTTTCACCGCTAAGTCGGGCAAAGAAATGCTGCTCGAAAGCTCCGCTGCGTCTACGACAACAAAATCGTTGCCGACGCCCTGCATCTTTGTGAATTGCATACTAGACGAATGCCGGGAACGGGGGAGGGGTTCCCAGCCGAGACTTACGAGCGCCGCCGTTCCAAAGATAACAGCAGCAGTCCCAGCACAAGCGACGACATAGGAACCAGGAACAATGCCCCGTGCCAGCCCCAGGCCGTGCCGGCCAGCGCCCCAATCGCCCACGGGACGACCGCGCCGCCAACCCCGCCTGCCGCAACCACGCCGCCGAAGACAGTCCCGGCAGAGCGTGGGTACCGGTTGCCCGCCTCAGCCAGCACCAGCCCGAAAATACCTGAAAAGCACAGGCCGGTCCCAAAGATGCAAAGCAGCACCGGTCCTACCGACGAAAACAGCAGGGCCGCGCCTGAGGCTGCCGCACCCAAAATCCCCATCAGCGCCGCAAGCTGCGTTAAGGGCAGACCGAGCACCCCGCCTCCAACCGCCGCGCGTCCAAGCGTCACGGCAAGCCAAAAGCCGCTTACGACAAGCCCCGCCCGGGCCGCCCCGCCCGGCAGCCGTTGGAAGTAGCTCGGCAGCCACGACGAAAGCCCGACCTCGGCTCCCACATACAGCGCCTGCGCCGCGCACAAAATCAGAAACGCGGGCTGGGTCAGAATGGCTTTTAACGCTGCACCGTCGAGTGCTTCCGCCGCATGGGGCAAGACCGGGAACTTCTGCATCGCCAGCAGTGCCAGCAGAACAAAGTTCGCCAGCGCGACCCACAAAAATAGCCGATGCCAGTCCGTTCCCAGTGCCAGGAGCTTCTGCGCCAGCAGCGGGGCCAGTACCGCGCCGGTACTGAACGCAATTTGCAGCGCGTTCAAGATCGCCGCCCGCTTTTCGGGGTACAGATCGGCAGCCAGGGCGCTTGCGACGGTTTCCATCGCCCCGCCGCCTGCCCCAATCAGCGCAAAGGCCGCCAGAACGACGCCAAAGCTGTGAGCGAACCCGGCGAGACCGAGCGCGATGGCGTAGACAAGTACAGTTCCTAAAAGGACCCGCTTGCGCCCAAGCCGGTCCGACAGAAATCCGCACCCAACAACGCCGAGAATATACCCGCCAAAGCTTGCCGGAAAAATTCGGCCCTCTACTGCCGGTCCCAGCCTAAATGTCCGTCCCAGCGTAGGCAGCAAAATCCCGACAGCTTCCAAATACACGGCAAACAAAAATAGCGCCAGGCAGCAAAGCGCCGCCAGAGACCCACGCCTGCTCAAACTGGGTCCTTGAACTGTATGTGGTTGATGTTCATAATTTAGGGGCCGGAATGGAAGCGCGTGAGAGTAGGCTGCGTGGGATTGAAATCCTACGCTGTGGGGCGCAGACGCCTAGTAGCCGCCTTCGCGGTTACAGGAAGATATTGTAATTACGGTCCTATTCTTTCTCCACGAAGGCGGAGACTGGGCGTCTGCGCCCCACACCCCAATAAAACCCTAGCGTCGCAATTTATTGCCGCGTTCTTGTTCCCACGCGCTCCTGCCTTGCTAAGATTTCTAAGCTACCCTTCCGGGTATGAGCCAAGTACGTTGACATAGATGGACTGCTTCCGCAGGTCCTCCAGCGCGAGCTTCACTGACTCGTCGAGTTCATGGCCCTGGAAGTCGGCGAACTGCACATATTCCCAGGCTGTGTTCCGGGCGGGGCGCGTCGCCACCATGGTTAAGTTGACATTGTGTGTCTCAAACGCGCGAAGTGCCCGGCCTAACGACCCCGGCTCGTTTTTGACTGCGAACAGCGCCGAAGTCTTATCCCTGCCTGTCGGGGGCGGCTCGTTACGGCCAATCACGAGAAAGCGGGTGCGATTGTGCGGGCTGTCTTCGATAGACTCAAACAGCATCGGAAGGCTGTAGATTTCCGAGGAACGCTTAGGTGCAATCGCCGCGCCTAGCGGGTCGGTGGCGGCGCGTTCGGCGGATTTTGAGGTCGGCATGATCTCGATGATCTCGACGTTCGGCAAATGCTTGTCCAGCCAGCCCCGGCACTGGGCGAGTGGCTGCGGGCCGACATACAGCCGCTGGATCTCGCCGAGCGTTTTAGCGTGGGTCAATAAGTTTTGCGTAATTAGGACAAATATCTCAGCGCAGATTTTGAGCGATGTTTCGTGGAACATGTCGAGCGTGTAGTTGACGACGCCTTCGGTCGAGTTCTCGACCGGCACGACCCCATAATCCGCTCGCCCACGCTCGACTTCTCCAAAGACGTCCGCAATCCCCGCGCAGTCGTAGTAGCTCGCCGAGGAGCCGAACCGCGACATCGCCGCCATCTCCGTAAAAGTCCCCGAGGGCCCCCAATATGCCACCGTCATCGGCTTTTGGAGGGCAATAGACGCCGAGATAATCTCTCGGTAGATCGCAAGCAATGACTCTTTCGGCAGGGCACCCGCCCCGTGCAGCTCTAAAAGCCGCCCGATCATGTCCCGTTCCCGCTCCGGCGCAAAATACCGGGCGCTTTTGTCTTCGGACTTCTGCTTGCCCACTTCCAGCGAGATTTCCGCCCGGTCGTTCAGCAGCCGGACAATTTCGGCGTCAATCCCGTCTATCTTCGCGCGCAAGTTGTTGAGGCTCATAGTGGAGAAGTATTCACCGCGGAGCGAACGAATTCCTGCCGCTCCTGTGCTACAATGACGCAGGAGCATTGTGCGTGTCCCAGCAAATCGAAGTCGAACAATCAGAAACAGAAGCAATTACGGCATCGGTACGGATGCTGGCCCAGCTTGTCGCGGTGCATGGGCTGTCTGAGCTGACCGTGGAAGAAAACGGTGTGACACTGACAGTGAAAGCGAGTGTGGGTATCTCTGCTCCTGCGGCTCCGTTTGTTGCTGTTCAGGCGCATCCCCATCTCTTGACCCCAATACAGTCGCCGGCGTACTCGGAAACGGCAGTGCTGGCGACACCGAAAGCGAAATCCACGGCAGTCGCGCTTGAATCGCCGATGGTCGGGGTCTTCTACCAATCGACGTCGCCCGAGGACCCGCCGTTTGTGTCGGTCGGGGACTTCGTGAAAGTCGGCCAGCCGATTGGCCTGATTGAAGCGATGAAAGTTTACAGTGAAGTGCCGTCGGAAGTGTCGGGCCGGGTCACCGAAATGCCGGTCGAGAGCGGCAAGCTGGTCCAGCAGGGACAGCCGCTGATTTTTGTGGAGCCGTCTTGAGCAATAAGAAACAAATCACTGTCGGCATTTTAGGTCTCGGCGTCGTCGGCAGCGGCACGGTCCGGGTGCTGACCGAAAACGCCGAAGACATTGCCCGGAAAGTCGGTGTGCCGATCGTCATCAAACGCATCGCCGTTCGGGACAAATCCAAGCCGCGCGATGTAGACGTAGACGATTCACTCCTGACCGAGCGGCCCGAAGATGTCACCGATGACCCAGAAATAGACATTGTCTGCGAGCTAATCGGCGGCGTTGACCCCGCGCACGGTTTGGTGCTGCGGGCAATCAAAAATAACAAAAACATCGTCACTGCCAACAAGGAGATGATGGCCAAAGCCGGCCACGATCTGCTGCACGAGGCCGAGAACCGTGATTTAGATTTCAGCTTCGAGGGCAGTGTCGGCGGCGGCATTCCGATTATCCAGCCGCTCAAGCAAGCCCTGGCCGCGAACAAGTTTTCCGCAATTATGGGAATTGTCAACGGCACGACGAACTATATCCTGTCGAAGATGACTGCCGAAGATGCTGAGTTCGCCGACGTTCTCGCGGAAGCCCAGGCCAAAGGCTATGCCGAGTCCGACCCGACCAACGATATCGAAGGCTACGACGCTCAGTACAAGACGGCGATCTTAAGCTCCATTGCGTTTACGTCCCGAGTCTCGCCCGACGACATCTACGTCGAGGGTATCACGCAGATAAGCAAGCGCGACATCGCTGTCGCCAAAGAGCTTGGCTACGTGATTAAGATTGTCGGCATCGGCCAGGACCTTGGGAATGCCCTCCAAGTCCGCGTCCACCCGGTCCTGCTCCCAAAGTCTCATCCGCTCGCCTCGGTCAACGACGTTTACAACGGCGTTTATTTGAAAGGCAATGCCGTCGGCGATGTCATGTTCTACGGGCGCGGCGCGGGCAGCCTGCCGACGGGCAGCGCCGTTGTCGGGGACATCATCGAGATCGCCCGCAACATCCAGCGCGGCGCAACGGGCCGCCTCGGCTGCACCTGTTACGACCAGAAGCCGGCCTTGCCGATCGAGCGGCTTCGCAC
>JAYVVR010000226.1:0-4638 GCA_043786835.1 Armatimonadota bacterium
ATGCGAATCGGCATTGATGCGCGGACACTCTCGGGCCGCTTCACCGGCGACCGGACCTACTGGCGCGGACTGCTGTCCGGCCTTGCCGCCATAGACACGGTCAACGAGTACGTTCTATATACGCGTGGCCCTCTTGAAGGCGAGCCGCCCACGCTTGGGACGAATTTTTCGTGGCGTCAGATCGAGAAACCGGTCAATGACGCTCTCTGGATGCTGTCGGCGTTCCCAAAAGCGCTCAAGGCCGACAAGATTGATGTCGGTCACACCCAATATAATATCCCGCTGCTGGGTTCGCCCTGCCCGATTGTCACCACAATCCATGATATTTCGTTCCAAATCCACCCGGACTTATTTCTGCCGAAAGACCGGCGTATTTTACAGATTTTCGTGCCGCGCTCGATGCGAAAAGCTGCCGCGATCATCGCAGTTTCCGAAAGCACGCGCCGGGACATTCTGCGCTCGTACAAAACGATCCCTAAAGAAAAAGTCTTTGTCGTCTTAGAAGCCGCTGGAAAACAGTTTGGGCTGCCGAAAGCCGGGCAGGAAACCGCGCGGGCGGCGGCGAATACCACGCTGGGACTCTCGAACAAGCCATATCTCTTGGCGGTTGGTGTTTTGCAGCCGCGCAAGAACTTGGAAGTTCTGTTAGATGCGTTCGCGCTTTTGAAGCTCGGCCCGCACCCGCCGCCGCACCGCCTGGTGATTGCGGGCAAGCGCGGCTGGCTCGACGACACCGACGCCCAGCTCGCCGCGCTGCCTGCCGAAGTGACTAACGAGATAGTTTTAGCAGGCTACGTTGCCGACACCGACCTGCCGGCACTTTACGGCGGCGCGGATGCGCTGTGTTACCCGTCGCGCTACGAAGGCTTCGGCCTGCCGCCGCTCGAAGCTATGGCCTGCGGCTGTCCGGTGCTGTGCAGCCGGGCGTCCTCACTGCCCGAGGTGGTCGGCGACGCCGGTATTCTGCTGCCGTTCGCCGACTCGTCTGCCTGGGCGCACGCGCTGGAAACCCTGCTGGCCTCACCGACGGTCCAGGCCCGATGGCGTGAGCGCGGACCCGAACGCGCCGCTTTGTTCTCATGGGAACACGCTGGACGGGAAACTTTGGCGATTTACGAGGAGTGCCTAAGATAGTCACTGCTGAGAAAGTCACTGCTGAGAAAACCACTGGGATAGGAACTCTCCAGGACGCCGCCCGAAAGCGGGCTGATTATAATTTGAAAGTGTCGCCTGACCTGGCAGGGATTTCCCTGTTCAAGTCTGACGACACAGTGCGCCTTGCGATACTCGACCCAATGACTGTCCCGAGTTTGTACTTTCGCCGCCGCCCATCTGGGGTGAAGGGGAAACCACGATCCAGCGTTGGCCGAACGTTTCAAGGAGTTAGAAAGCCTGCGGCGGTCGCGCGCGTGTCAGATTGAGGATTTGGCACCGTCGAATGCAAGTGACGGACCCAATCCTGAGTACCCCTGGCAGGGCCGCTACGGAATTATTGCACCTGCCGAACATCTTTTCGCGAGCCTGGAATTTGACGTGCGTGGCATGGTCAATCTGCTGAGGTTTTTGGAACGCTGTTTCCAGATTATTTAAGAACAAAACTTATGACACCTTTAGATCCGAAGTTTCTCGCAGTTCTTGCCTGCCCCGCCGATGACAACCGGCCGCCGCTTCGGCAGGACGGCGATACGCTTGTCTGCGACCAGTGCGGGCGCATCTACCCTATCCGTAACGGCATCCCCATTCTTCTGCCTGAAGAAGCGGCGCTGCCGAAATCCTGACGTATTTACGGAGGCTTTGTCATGCAGCTTACTCGTTCCGGCCCCATTCGCATCGCGCTCATTCATGGCCCTAACCTTAACATGCTCGGGGTGCGCGACCCCGACATCTACGGGAAAGACGATTTCGACTCGGTCAACCGTAAAATCACAGCCCACGCCAAGTATCTCGGCGTCGAGGTGACCATCCAGCAGTCGAACTCCGAAGGCGCGATTGTGGACTTCGTTCAAGAAGCCATGGGCGGGGCGAATGCCATCGTCATCAATCCCGGCGCGTACACGCATTACTCGTATGCCATTCGGGACGCCATCGCCGACTCGCGCCTGCCAACCATCGAAGTCCATCTCTCGAATATCCACGCCCGCGAAGAGTTTCGTCGGCACTCGGTTATTTCCGCCGTCACCACCGGCCAAGTCGTCGGCTTCGGCCCTTACGGCTACTTGATGGCCCTCAGCGCGGCCAAAAACTTGATCGAAGAAAGCCATCGGTAGTAAAAGAGACCGCAGAAAGGCACTCGTTTATGTCTCCCAGAATTGATGCTGTTCGACGTACCCTCACCGCGCACGACCCCGCGCTTGATGCGCTTCTTGTCACCGACATCGGCAATGTCGGCTACGTCTCTGGCTTTACCGGGTCTACTGCACAGGTGATCATAACGCCGACTGAAGCGCTGTTTATCACCGATGCCCGCTACACGCTCCGCGCCCAAAGCGAATGCATAGACTTTTCAGTCATCCAAACTCCTGCGGGCAGCGGCGGCTACGGGGACGCTTTGAGGAGCATTCTCGAAGCGCGGCCAGCCATCAAGCGGCTGGGCTTTGAGGCGAACACAGTCACAGTCAGCCAGCTTGATGCGTTCCAAGCGCTGGTTCCTGAGCTGCAATGGACTGCAACGGCCGATGTCATTGAAACGCTGCGGCTCGTGAAAGACGCAGGTGAGATTGCGCTTATCAAAAACGCGATTACAGTCGCCGAAACCGCGATGGAGCAAGTCAAGCCGCTCTTGAAACCCGGTACTCGCGAACAAGACTTTGCCCTGGAATTAGAGTATGCCATGCGGCGCTTGGGAGCGTCCGGCGCGGCGTTTGATACGATTGTGGCCTCCGGGACAAATGGTGCTCATCCGCATCATTCGGCAGGCTCACGCCCGCTGGCTGCCGGCGACTTTGTGACGGTTGACTGGGGCGCGACGGTGAATGGGTATAATTCTGACCTCACGCGCACTTACGTCCTCGGGGCCGCTACCGAAAAGCAGCGCGAAGTCTACGAAATCGTTTGGGAAGCCCAGCGCCAGGCGATTGCCGCGATCAGGTCAGGCAAGACCGGACAAGAAATAGACGCGGTCGCCCGCGACTTTATCTCACAGCACGGCTACGGGGACGCGTTCGGGCATTCTCTGGGACATTCGCTAGGCCGCTCAGTGCATGACGGTCCCGGCTTCTCGGTTCGGTCGGAAAAGCTGGTGCTCGCGCCCGGCATGGTGATGACGGTCGAGCCGGGGATTTATTTAGAAGGATGGGGCGGCCTGCGCCTCGAAGAAGACATACTCGTCACCGAAAGCGGCTGCGAGATTTTGACGCATCTTCCGAGTGCATTGGAGATATTGTGACTAAGAATGCATCTCGAAACTCAGAAAGTGTCCCCCTAGCCCCCAATAATGGGGGAACCGGACGAAGTGAGCCCGCTCCTGCTCCCCCATTATTGGGGGCCGGGGGGCGTTTTGAGATACATTCTAAGACGTCGGGATTTACGCTGATCGAGCTGCTGGTCGTCACCGCGATCATTTCGGTGCTGGCAGCGATCTTGTTTCCGGTATTCCAGAGTGTCCGCGAGCGAGCGCGGGCGGCGGCTTGCCTGTCTAACCAAAAGCAGATCGGCCTTGCTTCGATGATGTATTCGGAAGACAACAACGAAGCCCTGCTGCAATACTACTATGGCGGCCTCGGCGCACCCAATGTCGGCTACTGGCCGAACCGCCTCTTTCCGTATTTGACCAGCCGCGAAGTTTTGGTCTGCCCAAGCCGGACCAAGCTGCTTGATGCGAACGCTGAAGCGCTCAAACAGAGGACCGGCGAGACCGGCTACGGCCTCGCGTTCCCCTACCCCGGCAGCGGGGCGTATGCCATGCCGCGCTACAAGTCGCCCGCGCAGCATGTTTACCTGATGGACGGCATCGGAACCGGCAGTATTTCGGCGATAGAAGTCTACAAAGCCTACGTCAACCTGCCGTACTCAGACCCTTACGTCCCGTCCAACAACTACGTTTTCCATGCCAGTCCTGACCCGCGCCATAACGGGCGCGTCAGCGTGATTTTCATGGACGGCCATGCAAAAGCCCTCACCCTACCCGCGCTCTACGGCCTGCCCGATAACTCCTCCGCCAGCCTCGCCCTCCTTCCAGTGCCGAAAACGCCTGCACTCGAAGCACTTTGGGGTGATGGGTAGGGAACACAAACCCGGATTAAAAATCCGGGTCTGTTGAAGTGCAGTTGTCCACCTGCGTGGACAGAGAATAAGGGTGCCTCACTCACAACGTCTTAGAAACTGTATAAAAAGCCGAGCAGTCCCCCCCCGCCCCCAATAATGGGGGAGCCGGATGGAGGACGCAGTGCCTCCTTCATTTCTTTCATGCACCCCCATTATTGGGGGCTGGGGGGACTTTGGAATCGTTTCTATATAGTCTCTTATGTCTGCGAAGGCAGACAATCGCACTTCAACAGACCCCGTCTTCCAGACTGGGTTTCTAACGGCCCGTGTTATCCCGCCTGCTTATTCAAAATCACTGCGCAGGGGGCGCGGTCAATGACTGTGCGGCTGACCCGCTGCATTAAAGTATCGGCGGGATCGTCCGACTTCTGGTAG
>JAYVVR010000227.1:0-12631 GCA_043786835.1 Armatimonadota bacterium
CCGCTTCCATCGCCGCCGCCATCGCTTGATGCATCAGCGTGGGGTCGTCACCTTCGACAAAGAACGGCTTGTAGCCATAGCCGACCATGAGGCTTGTCAGAGCCTCATCGCCAATTCGAGCCAGAACCGTCGGGTTTGCGATCTTGAAACCGTTTAAGTGGAGGATCGGCAGGACAGCGCCGTCGGTTGCGGGATTAAGAAACTTGTTGGAGTGCCACGATGCCGCCAGCGGTCCGCTTTCGGCTTCACCGTCGCCAATGACGCAGAGAGCAATCAGTTCCGGGTTGTCAAACACTGCGCCGTAGGCATGGGACAGGCAGTATCCCAGCTCTCCACCTTCATTAATCGAGCCGGGCGTATCTGGGGCATCGTGGCTTGGAATGCCGCCGGGGAACGAGAACTGCTTGAACAGTTTTTGGATGCCCGCTTCATTTTGCGGAATGCCGGGATAAAACTCGGAATACGTACCTTCGAGATAGGTATTCGCGACCATGCCCGGCCCGCCGTGTCCGGGGCCGCAGACATAGATCACGCTCAGATCGTACTTTTTAATCAGCCTGTTCATATGGACATAAATCAAGTTCAGGCCCGGCGTCGTCCCCCAGTGTCCCAAAAGGCGCGGCTTGGTATCCTCGCGTGTCAGCGGCTGTTTCAGCAGCGGATTGTCCATTAAATAGATTTGGCCGACCGATAAGTAGTTTGCGGCCCGCCAATAGGCGTTCATCTTTTGGAGTTCATCGAGAGAAAGCGTATTTTCGGCAGTTGTCATAGTAACCTCTTGAACGGGTTCGGTAATGCAGGGTCAAGAAGCGAGGCAGTAAAGTTCACTACTGCCTCGCTTCTTCTGATGCTTTTCTCAGCATAATGCCTCAATTATTCATCTTTACCCCATGTTCCACAATCCCCCCGGTCCGAAACACGGCGGCTTTTGTCGGCAAAAACTCGTTTGCGGCAATTTTGAGACAGTCAACCGGACAATTTATCACAGGACGATGCTCAAAACACTCGGGGAGTGCGTTTTCCGGCAGCGTACTTAGCGACTATGCTGATTTAGGTACTTCAAGAGATCTTTGTATTGCCTTGATTTAGTACTGATCTTGTGATATACTATATTTAAGTTTTCAGAAGTGGAACCTAAACCGAAGCGACAGCCACCAAGGCTGGCGCTTTTTTGCTGTGTGACTTCTCAAGGATCCCGCTATCGGGTGCAGTCCCGCCGTGAGAGTCCCGCCGTGAATGGTCCCGCCGTGAATGGTCCCGCCATAAATAGTCCCGCCATGAATGGTCCCGCCATGAATGGCAGGCCTGGACGCGCAGACGCGAACCGCCCTGCGGGCGGAAGAATAAGACGCAGGCCGTTCGCCGATGGCATTTCTACACACAGTGTGGTTGGCGCTTCGCCTCCAGACCTGCCATTCATGGCGGGACCATTTATGGCGGGACAACAGATTTTTCCCTAGAACGGTTTTCTTCCTATGCTGCAACGCTTTTTTGCTTACTACCGGCCTCACCGTCCCCTCTTTCTCCTAGATTTCTTTTGCGCTGTCATCTCAGGGTTGCTGGAGCTGGTGTTCCCGCTCGCAGTCAAGGGCTTTGTGGATAAGCTGCTGCCAAGCCAGAACTGGGGACTGATTCTGGGCGCGACCGCTGGGCTGCTGGCGATTTACGGGGTGAACACCGGCCTGCAATACATCGTCAACTACTGGGGGCATGTGCTGGGGATCTCGATTGAAACCGAAATGCGGCGCAAAATCTTTGATCACCTGCAAAAGCTGTCGTTTCGGTTCTATGACAACCAGAAGACGGGACGGCTGGTGGCACGTGTCACAAAGGATTTAGAAGATGTCGGAGAAGTGGCACACCATGGACCGGAAGATGCGTTTATTGCGGTCATGACTTTCTTAGGGTCGTTCGCCCTGATGTTCACGCTGAACGCCGAACTCGCGCTGATCACCGGGCTGGTCGTCCCGCCAATGATGTGGATTTCGACCCGCTATGGGCGGGCGATGACCCAGAATATGCGGACGCTGTTTGGGCAAGTCGGGGACTTCAATGCCCGTATCGAAGAGAATGTCGGCGGCATCCGGGTCGTGCAGGCATTCGGCAACGAAAACCATGAGCGGGCCTTATTTGCCGAAGACAATGCCCGCTACCGGGCGACCAAGCTAAACGCGTATCTCCTGATGTCCAAAAGCATGTCGCTGAGCTATATGACCATGCGGCTCGTACAGGTCCTCGTGATGATCACCAGCGCCTATTTTGTCCTGCACCATCAATTGACCATCGGCGGCTTTACTGGCTTTTTGCTGCTGACCAACGTCTTTTTCCGGCCTGTCGAGAAGATCAACGCCGTGCTGGAAACCTACCCAAAAGGCATCGCTGGCTTTAAGCGCTACACGGAGCTTCTGGACACCGAACCCGATATTGCCGACCAGTCCGGTGCCGTAGACGCCGGACACCTACGGGGCGCGATCGAATTCCAGAGCGCGACGTTTGGCTATACTCAGTCCAAAACTGTCCTCAGCAGCATCAACCTTTCGATTGATCCCGGCGAAATGGTGGCATTTGTCGGACCGAGCGGGGCGGGCAAAACAACCCTGTGCTCCCTGCTGCCACGCTTTTACGATCTTGACAGCGGGCGCATTACGATTGACGGCATTGACATCAAGGAGATGACATTAGCGTCACTGCGCCGGAATATCGGCATTGTCCAGCAGGACGTGTTTTTGTTTGCCGGGACTATCCGCGAGAATATCGCCTACGGCAAGCTGGGCGCATCCGATGCCGAGATTTGGGACGCCGCCCGCCGCGCCCGACTCAATGACATGATCTCAGCCCTGCCTGACGGTCTGGATACGCTCACCGGCGAACGCGGCGTCAAGCTCTCCGGCGGTCAAAAACAGCGAATGGCGATTGCCCGGATGTTCTTAAAAAACCCGCCGATCTTGATTCTCGATGAAGCGACTTCCGCGCTTGACACGGAAACCGAGCGGGCCATTCAAGCCTCGCTTGCCGAGCTTGCCGTCGGGCGCACCACGCTTGTCATCGCGCACCGCCTCGCGACTATCCAAAACGCCGACCGAATCGTCGTCGTAGACGAAACCGGCGTCGCCGAAGAAGGCTGCCACGACGAGTTGGTCACGGCGTCGGGCATCTACCAGCGCCTGCACGAAGCCCAGTTCAGCCGTTAGGAGAACCTCACCCGCCCTCTGCTGCTGCCATCTTCTTCTGAAACTCGGCGACGCTCAGCCGTCCCGTGATCCGCAAACTCTTTATTTCCTGCCCGGTCTTTGGGTCCAAAAAGATAGCTGTCGGCAGGCTCCCAAACCCGTACTGCTTTTCGAGTGCCGCACTTGCCGGGCTATTCCACTGGGTCAGGTCTGCCCGCAGGGTCATGAACTTGTCCGCCAGCACCGGCGCGACGGCAGGGTTCTCGAACACATCATGAGCGATCTCTTTGCAGTTGACGCACCACGCCGCCGTGAAGTCCACAATCACGGGTTTGCCCGATTGTGATGCTGCCGCTACTGCCGCCGGAGTGTAAGCGGCCCACGCTGAAGTTACCGGCACGAGTGGAGCGGCTGCCTGGACTGTTGGAGGGCGCGACAGAAACCGCGTGAAGGCGGCGGCATTTGTAATTGTGCCGGCGTACTTGTCTTCGACGACTTCAGTCTGCGGGTTCACGACTGCATACAGCGGCAGTGCCACGTCACCGAACTTGGTGAGCTGTAACTGCTGGTTCGCGGCGTCGCCAGGCCGGTCGGTGTAAAGCTGCACCCGAACATAGTTTGCAAGCTGTGACTTGACCTCGGGGCGCGGAAAGACATTAATCTCGTTCCACCGGCAGTTAGTACATGTCACGCCCGTGAAGTCCACAAACAGAAGCTTGTTCTCAGCTTTAGCCTGTGCCAGTGCAGCTTGGTAGTCGGTCAAAAACGGCAGGCTGTCCGCGGAAGTATTCGATGCCACGCCGCCGTAGCCTGCCGGCGGCAGAAACGTGCCGAGTGCACCGATGGGACGGCCCGCAAGTCCCCAAAAGCAGAACAGGGCAAAAGCCCCAAAGGCAGACGCGAAGACCGCGCGGCCCGGCGAGACTTTTGTGCCCGGCTTTTCCAGCTCCCCGACAATGCCGAAGCGTAAAGTGCCGACTAAATACAGGGCGGCGGCGGCGAAGATCAGCGCCCACGCCGCCAGCAGCACTGGCTCGGTCAATATGCGCCAGTTCCAAACCTGGTCGGCATTAGACAGAAACTTCAACGCCGCGGCCAATTCTAAAAAGCCGAGTGTCGCTTTCACTCGTGCCAGCCAGATGCCGCCTTTGGGGATACGAGAAATCCACTGCGGAAACGCCGCAAACACCAGAAACGGCGACACGAACGCCAGCGAAAAGACAAGCATCCCAAGCAGAGGCAACAACCGCGCCCCGTCCGCCGCCGCGACTAAGAGAGTCCCGAGAAACGGTGCGGTGCAGGTGAACGACGCCAGCACAAAGGTTACGCCAAGAAGCGCGAGGCCGACTAAGCCGCCCCGGTCTTTGGCATTCTGCTGCAAGGCAGTCAAGTTCGCGGGCAGCGTAAGCTGAATGGTCTCGAAGAACGAGAACGCGAATACGACGAACACAACAAAAATGCCGAGATTGACGTAAGGGTTCGCCGCGATATTGTTGATGCCGGTCGCCCCGAGTGTCGCCGTCACCACTGCGCCGAGAGCGACGTACAATAGCACAATCCCGAGCGCGTAGCCGACGGCCAAACGGACGAGTTTGGCTTTGCTGCCGTCGGCCTGCTTGACGAAAGAGGTCAGCGTAATCGGGATGAGTGGAAAGACGCAGGGAGTGATGAGCGCCAGCAGCCCGGCACCAACTGCGGCCAGCAGGAAAAGCCCAAAGCCGCCTGCCATTGCCTGGCCCTTCTTCTCCGCATGGCTCCCCAGAATTGGTCCTCGTGCGAGCGCCCCTCGGCGGATCGGAGCGGGGTGAAAAGCGGGGGAGCCATACTCAGCTCGGACCGGCCCCGCCGCTACGGAAAACGTGACCGGCAGCGAAACATCAGACGGCGGCAGGCAGATATGGTCGTTGCAGGTCTGATAGTGGAGCGTGACGGCTGATGCCGCGCTTTTGACCCGAAACTGGCGGGTGAACGTAGCCATTGTCTCGTGGTATGCAACCTGTGTTTGGAAGTTCGGATCGAACTTTTGAATAGGCGCGTCCTCGGCTGTCGCGCCGAGCGGGACAGCGTCACCGAGGGAGGCAATCGTCGTGGCCGACGGCCCGGTGGCCGCGGGGACAGCCGAGTAGACATGCCAGCCGGGATCAATCTGCGCTTTGACCGCTACCGTCACCACTTCGCCAGCACGGGCGGGCGATGGAGTTGCTGATGCCGTAAAATGCACCGGCGGTGGGGACGCGCGTGTCGTCAGCGGGAACAAAGTTAGTGCAAGGAGCAGAAGACAGCGGCGGAACACGGGCATTAAATCATCCTCAATTAGTATTACAAGCGCCAGACCGCAAACGTTCCCGGACAGCCGGCACAACAAAAAAAGCGCCGGCCCCTCGGGCCGACGCTTTCCTTTACGCTGCTTCGTTTGTCGCCGTCAATTTCGGCAACGTGATACAATTATAGCATTTAGGAAACCCTTGCACAAGGGGTGAGTGAAAGATGCTAAGATTGCAGAATTGTGGTTTTTTCTTCGCGTCAAGGTTCTCAGAGCATAAATTACCGGTATTTTGCCTAAATATGACGAATCTGATGAATTAATAAGTCTTTTATTTGTTTCGCAATAGGCTCTGTCATATCATTGGGGAACATATGCTGAAGCACACGGATTTTCAATATTTACCGACTTTGAAGAGCATATTGGGCGAGTGTGCGGAGGGTGGTAAGCCCCATTTCGCCCATGAGCGTGACGTTGAGGGTCGGAGTGTCCCAGTTCAGCGTTGTCAGTGAGGCGCGGTGACCGACGTGGACGGGGGTCGCGCCGATGGGAACGACGCGCATTCCTGCGGGAACCAGGGTCGGACGGCCCGGCTGGGTGCGGCGCTGCTCGAAAATAGAAGCCAAATTGAGACCGTCGGAGTAGCGGAGATGCAAAACCGGGTGCTTGCCGATTTTAGTCGTCGTCGCGCCGACCAGACGGTAACCGCCGAGAGTCGCCGGGGCGGAGGCAAGCCCGTCAAGTTGGCTTCGAAGGGTGCTGAGTGGGGCGGCGGTTTCGGCGGTCGGAAGCTCGGCGACGTGGACACTTTTTGCCAGCCCAGCAAGGCTGAATAGGCTCCCTGCCAGCGCGGCGTGGTAGGTGATGTCGGAAAAGCCGACCGTGACCGCCAGCTTGCCGTCCTCACCGTAAATCTCGCGCTTCAAGATCAGGCCACTGCCGCGATCAATCCAGAACCGGCGGGCCAAAGTCTGCCCCGATGGCCGCTTGATGGTCACTAAATAGGTTTTGCGCTCGGCAACCGTGCGCACCTTCGGGTCCACAGAAAGGAGATAATTAGCGCGAAGAAGCGTATAGGAAAGCAGGTCGTCGTCATCCAAAGCGCCCGGTGACAGCCGGCGGTGACGCAGCACTTTTTGGTGCGGCTCGTATTCCCACTGCTCTGCGCCGTCGGAAACCAGCAGCCGGCCCCGCTGGGCTTCCGGATTCAGAAACTGCAGCCGGCGGTCGTCTACCGGACGATGAAAAACCAGCACTTCGACGGCCCGGCCCGTGCGCCAGTAGGTCGTAATCTGCCGGCCTTTGTAGGGGAAGAGGTCTTCGGAGCGCAGCACTTGAACAAAGAGGGATTCAGCAGTCGGGACAAAGGGCTTTGCCGAGACAGTGGACTTTGCAAGCCGACCGGAGGCAGGACGGCAAGTACCTGCCGACGCGATCAGAAGAAGTGCTGGCAGCAAGAGCGCGAGGCTGTAACGAATTAGGAGACTAGAACGACGCATCGGCATCGGCCACCGCCTCCGGTCCGTCTGCCGGGGGAATGCTTGATTGCTGAACATCAGCGGCGATCATTTTCTGCCGGTCAGGGTCGGCGAGCGGCAGGCGGGAGACCGAGTCAGTATGAAGCTCCGCAAGCGATGACACATCCGGGGAAACGTCCTGCGGAGAAAGCGTTGAAGCTACCGAGACACGAAGGGGCGGCGTCTTCACCGGGCGTATGGTGGATGTCAAAGGGGCATTGAAGATCCCGACGGCGACTGCCGCCGCCGTAATTCCGACCGCCCACCGGCGATGAGCAAGCTGCTCAGGGGAGCTCAAGACAGCCCAGAGCGGACGCTTGGCACCGGCCCGCTCGCGGTCGTCAACGCGGAGCTGCCGGTACGCGGAAACCCAAAAGTCGGCTGGCGGTAGAGACGGTCCTGGCAGGCCGCGTATCAGTCCTTTGGTGTGGCGCAGGTCAGCTTCGAGGTCCCGGCAGGCGGCGCAGGCGTGCAGATGCTCGCCGATACCCCGCATTTTCGGAATGTCCAGCATACTGTCTATATAGGCGGATAACTGCTCGCCATGCGGGTGATACTCTTTGCTCATGGTAGTCTTCGTGACGTCTTTTGTCGTTATTTGTTCGCCAATTTTTGGCGCATCATCGCGCGGGCGCGGTGCAGGCGCGAACGCACCGTGCCGATAGGCGTGTCCATCATCTCAGAGATTTCTTCGTAGGAAAACTCTTCAACATCGGATAAAATCAGCACCATCCGAAACTCCGGCGGCAGCGCATCGAGCGCTTTTTGTATCGGCTCGTCAAACTTGTCTTCGAGAATGCGCCTTGACGGTTCATCTGCCCAATCGGGGATCTCCCGCGCTGCGCTCTCAGTCTCGCCCGGCAGGGGCGCGTCCAGCGATTCTATCGGACCAACCCGTTTCTTGTGCCGCTGCCGGTCAATAAACGTATTGGTCATGATGCGGTACAGCCATTTGTCAAAGTAACTACCGCGCTGAAACTTCTTGAACGACCGATATGCTTCGAGAAGCGCGTCCTGCAGCAGGTCCTGCGCGTCTTCATGGTGGCCTGCCATCCGGTAGGCCACTCGGTACAGCTTGTCCTGATGCGCGGTCAGCAGCTGGGCAAACAGATCCACCTCGTCCTCGGAAAGACAGGCTTGCGAAGTTAATTTCCGAGGTTCCGAAAACAGCCTCATAGGATAATGGACCGAGGGCGGCCCCCTACTCTTTCATCAGCGTTCGTCAGCGGGCAAAAGTTCCCTGAAATCAATTCTCGCTGATTAGGACGGAGTTCATCTTGTCGCCCTGGCGCAAGGCCAGAACAGCGTCGAGGCCCGAGAGGACTTTGCCGAAAACGGCATAACCGCCGTCGAGATGCGGCGCGGAGGCCAGCGTGAAATAGAACTGTGACGAGGCACTGTCTTTATCATTTGAGCGGGCCATCGCGAGAACGCCTGCTGCGTCATGCTTGCCGGGATTTGGAACGCCGTTCTGCGAGAACTCGCCTTTGATGTTCTTGCCGGAGCCGCCCATGCCGTTACCGTCCGGGTCTCCTCCCTGAATGACGAAGTTCTCGGCGTAGCGGTGGAACGTCAGCCCGTCGTAGAAGCCTTTTTGGGCAAGCTCGATAAAGTTTGCCGTAGTGATGGGCGCGTCGTTCTCAGCGAGCTGGGCAACGATGGTGCCTTTGGTGGTGTCGAAAGTTGCGGTTCGGGCCATTTCGTATTCTCCTGTTGGTGAGTTGGTTGAGTCCTGGCTTGTTTTGTTTCTTGAGCGGTAATTTCGTGCGTGAGTGCTGTGATCTCGCCGGGCGTTAGGTGACGCCATGCGCCTGCTGGCAGGCCGGTCAAGCGCACGTCGCCAATTTTGACGCGCACGAGCTTGGTGACGGTGTGGCCAAGCGCGGCCATCATGCGGCGGATCTGACGGTTGCGGCCTTCATAGATCGTCAGCTCGATCTCGCCTTGCCCGGTGCCGTCCGGGTTCTGCTTACCGCGCACGAGGCGCACATTTTCGGCAGGCCGCGTCATGCCGTCGTCAAGCATAATGCCTCGGCGCAGACGCTTCAGCGCATCGTCGCTTGGTACGCCCGACACGGCTACCCGATACGTTTTCGGGACATGGTAGCGCGGATGGGTCATCTTGAACAGAAAATCGCCGTCGTCGGTGAGGAAGATCAAGCCCTCACTGTCCGCGTCGAGGCGTCCGACAGGCCGCAGCATCGGCTTTCCACCGATGTCCACTAAATCTGTCACCATCTGTCCGGAATGACCGTGCGGGTCCGAGCGCGACGAAATAATCCCTCTTGGCTTGTTCATCGCGAGATAATAGCGCTTCAGTGGCGGCCTCACGACCCGATTATCGAAGAGAATCTTATCGGTCTCGGGGTCCGCTTTTGCGCCAAGTTCGGTGATAACTTCGCCGTTAACGCGCACCCGGCCCTGGGCGATCCACGCTTCGCACGTCCGCCGCGAGCCGATCCCGGCGGAGGCGAGCACTTTTTGCAGTCGTTCTTCCATACATTGTTCTTCCTCCAAAAATCAGCCCAGCCAGGACAACGATAACGCCAGCGACCAGCAGAAGCGGCGGCCCGAGCGCTCTTGTCTTTTGCATCAGCACAACCGAGGGCTTGGCTTCGACCGTATCCGACGCGACTGCCGCCGCTGTCGCCTGGACTTTTCCATCTATCAGTATCGAGACTGTGCCGAGCCGTGTCCCAGCCGAAATCGGTGCTTGCGGGAGCAGCGGCAGCGGGGTCAGCTTTAGGTCCGTCGGCGGCATCGGGCGGCGCTTCGAGACGACAATAAATGTCGCATCCGAGCAGCTCACGCTGACTGGCGATGCAGCGCTTGGGATGTTCACCGTGCCGACCGGATCGCCTTGATGCAGCACGGTCGTCGGCGTAAACTCCCGAAACCCGTAGTCCAAAAGCGATTCGACATCTTCCCGGCACTCGCTGCTGTCCAAAGCGACGGCAATCAGCCGCCAGCCATTCCGGGTCGCCGAGCCGACAAAACAATGCCCTGCTGCATGAATATACCCGGTTTTGATGCCATCCGCCCCCGGAAACTTTTTGAGAAACGACAGCGCCGTGTTTTTGACCCAGACGTCACGCTGGTCCACCGACCGATGAACTTTATACATCGGCGTTTTGACAATCACGTTGAACTGAGGAAGTGTATTCACCGCATAGGCCGCGATTTTCGATAGATCGCCCGCCGTCGAGAAATGTCCCGGCGCAGGCAGGCCGTTCGGCGTCACAAAATGCGAGTGTGTGGCCCCAATCTCTTTGGCCTTCGCATTCATGTCTTTGGCGAACGCCGGAACGCTGCCGTCTAAATAAACCGCCCCGGTCACTGCCGTATCGTTCGCCGAGCGCAGCAGCAAGGCATACAGCAAATCCCGCAGGGTCAGCTTCTCGCCGGGTTTGAGATGCAGAGAGCTATCCGGCAGAAATTGGATTCCTTTGGGAGCCGTCACAATGTCGTCGAGATGCCCGCGTTCGAGCAGCAAAATCGCCGTCAGCATTTTTGTTGTAGACGCAATCGCGCGCGGCGTCTCTGAGTTCCGCTGCCACAGCACTTTTCCGGTAACAGCGTCTATCAGAATCGCATAGTGACTGCGAACGACAAGCATAAGCGGCGGGGTGTGAACAGGAGGCACAGGCCGCGGAGTTTGGGCATGAGCGGGCGTTAGACAGAACGTGAGGGTCAGGAGCACGAAGAAGATTTTGGTGCGATTAGACATAATGTTTTGCGAGAGAGTGGGAGGGGATTCATTCCCTCGCGCCTCCCCCTAACCCCACTGCCGTCAGCGCTTCGGCTTCTGCGGCTTTTTCTCCATCGCTGTCGTCAAGCGCAATATCTTCGAGCGGCGGCAGGTCGTCAAGCGCGTGCAGGCCGAAGTAATGCAAAAAGTCCGGCGTTGTCCCGTACAAAATTGGACGGCCAGCGACTTCTTTGCGGCCTATCTCAGCGATCAATTGCCGCTCAGACAGCGTTTTTAGGACGCCATCGGCGCTGACACCGCGCACGGCTTCGATCTCGGCCTGCGTCACCGGCTGCTGGTACGCAATCACCGCTAGTGTTTCCAGCGCAGGCTTCGATAGCCGAGACTTTTGGTTGGGTGCAGCCAGCAGACGCCCAATGCCGTGAGCGAGTGCAGGCCGGGTCGCCATCTGGTAGCCACCGGCGATCCGGACAATATGCAGGCCGGAGTTGATGCGCCGCCCGTAAGCGTTCACCATATCTTCCAGCGCTTCTTCGACTGCGCCTGCGTCTGCCTGCAAGAGACGCGCGATTTCAGCAGGCTGGACCGGCTCGGTGGCGACAAACAAATACGCTTCCAAAAGCGGCGGCAGGTCAGTTTCGAGAAAGTCAGACATCGGCGTCTGCTGCCTGCATTGTTAAAAGTATTTGGCCGAGGTGCGTTTCCTGGACTGCCTGCATACGGCAGTTTCGCAGCAGCTCCAAAAGCGCGAGAAAGAGCATGACCACTTCCAAACGCACAAACGGCGGCTCGAAGCAGTCTTCCAAGAGTATACCGTCCGGGCCGCTGCGCTCGACTTTATGCCGCAGTGCCGCCATCGCTAATCTCAAAGTCATTTTCTGACGCCGAACACTGGTCACAGCCTGGCTGCCATCATCGCCGGCTTCGGCCAGCAGACGGTTCAAGGCTTTCAGCAGTGCGCCGGGTTTCAAGTCTCCGAAGCCGACCGGCAGGACATATTCGCCGCCGTAGTCGCCCTGGCCGCGAAAAAAAAGCGCCCGGCGATCGTCTTCCCACTCGGCCAGTGTCGCGATAAACAGCTTATAACGCTGGTAATCTTCTAAACGTCGCACCAGTTCTAAACGTGGGTCTCCGCCTTCCTCAATCTCTTCGACACGCGGCGGATTCGGCAGCAGCATCCGGCTTTTGATTTCGAGGAGTGTCGCCGCCATCAGGAGGAACTCGCCGGCGACCGACAAGTTCATCGCTTCCATCGCTCGCAGGTAGGCGAGATACTGATCGGTAATTTGCAGGATCGGAATGTCAGCAATGTCCACCCGGTGTTCCCGAATAAGATGCAGCAGCAGGTCAAGGGGCCCTTCAAATGCCGGCAGGGCGACAGGCGGCAGGGTGAAAATCAGTGGAACACGCGGGGCGGGAACGGGCATAGTGTATCTTACACTTCACTCCAGCCCTTTGTCAACCTCCGAAGGCATTTCGTGGGGTATAATAGAAATGCTGATAGGGGACAGGCGACATGGCAATCAACGAGTTGAGCGGCGATCTTGCAGAAAAAGTCAACGAATTTCGGGTCATGGTCGCCCCGCTTGACCAGGCCATGCGCGAGCTGGAATACGCCCAGACACTTTTGCGGGCGCGGGCCGAAAGCGACATTGCCCAGACTGTTCCCGCCCTCGGCGCTCTTGCCGACATCCTCGACATTTCCAGCCTCGACCTGCTCATGGCCCATGACCGCGTCTCGTTTGTCCGCGACGCAATGGCCCGCCAATCCCTTACCGAAGCCGAAGTCGCCGCCCAGATGCGGGCTTTGGTTTCGTCGGACGACCGCTCGCGCGGCGACCTCAAAGCTCTCGGCATCGGCGAAGAAATCTCTTAGAATGTATCTCAAAACGCCCCCGGCCCCCAATAATGGGGGAGCAGGAGCGGATTTTATTCGTCCGATCCCCCCATTATTGGGGGCTAGGGGGACTCT
>JAYVVR010000228.1:0-4587 GCA_043786835.1 Armatimonadota bacterium
GTCAGCGCGGTTTACCCGGTGCTTGGCTCGGACGGTCTGCCGGGCCTGCGAACCAAAGTAGATCTGTACGCCCAGGCGACCGTGACCCCGTCGCAGTCGTCGCTGGCCCAATACCGATCGGTGGCAAGCGGCGGGATCGGTGAGGCTGCGCCGGGCGTGTCTTCCCTGAACCCGACCCCGTTTGGCGGCTCGCGGCAGCGGTACACGATTACGGCGCATATTTACGGGGTGCTGAATTCGCCGGACGAGCTGACGCTGGATTTAACTTCGTCGCCGGGCGGTCTGTCCCGTCAGCAGATGCTGGCCGCGCTGGTTCCTGCGAGTGCGCTCCTTGCCGGCGGCGGCAGTGACTTGGAAACGGGCTTCAAGCAGGCATTAGTCTCGGCGGCCCTGTCGCCTTTGACGTCCACGCTCGGAACTGCGCTGGGCCTGTCCGACTTAGACGTTGATTACAACCCGAACCAGCCGCTTTTGGTGACCGGCACGGTAGACATTGGCCCACGTTTAAGTGTGACATATGCCCGGTCGTTCGGCGCTCGCGGTGTGGCGGAGACGCTGACCCAGCCGCCGCAGTATACCGTCCAGCTCGGATACGCGCTGACCAGCCGGTTGCGCCTCGGGATTGGAACGGACGACCAGAGGAACCAGACGGTGACGCTGCAAACGTTTTTGCGGTTTTAGGGCATGAGGCGAATGAAGAAGGGAACACGGATGAAGAACGGCGAACACAACGTTCGCGCCCTGCATCTGCATCGGCCCCGCAGGGGCGAACCTTGTATTCGCCCTTTGATGCTGCGTTCGCCCTTTGATGCTGCGTTCGCCCCTGTCCTGTCATTGCGGTTTCCTAAATACTGCCTGTCCTACGAAACACTTGCCGAAAAATTGTGAAACATTTCAGCCTCAGCTTTGTCCAACGCAGTAGCACACCGGCGCTGATGCCGCGTGAGCGGCCCTTTTTGTCGCCCCCGGCGGCAGCGGAGCGGGCGGAAACGCGGCAGGTCAGCGATGACGTCGCGCTCGTGCGGGACTTCGATGCCCTGTATGCCCGCTACGGCAAGCAGATCTACAACACAATTTACCAGTGGATCGGCGATTATGAAGAAGCCGCCGATCTCACCCAGGAAACGTTTCTGTCGGCCCACAAAGCGCGGGAGCAGTTCCGAGGCGACGCCAAAGTCTATACCTGGCTGTATCGGATCGCCCATAACCACTGTAAAAACCGCTTCAAGCAGCGCGGGCGGCAGCGCGAGATGGAAGGGCCGTCCCTCGATGCCGGTTTCGGCGAAGAGGCCGGCGAAGACACCGGAACCCGCGAGATCGCCGATTGGAGCGCCTCCCCGCCGCAGCTTTTGGAGCAGAAAGAGCTGGGGGCGCAGATCAATCGCGCTGTGAACTCGCTCGCCCCCGAATACCGGGTGGTTTTGGTGCTGCGCGAAGTAGACGGTCTGGCGTATAACGAGATCGCCGAAGTGACCGGACTGACTTTGGAAGCCGTCAAAACGCGGCTGAACCGGGCGCGGGCCATGGTTCGGCAAAAAGTCGAGCCGTACCTGAAGATTTGACCTAAGACGATTGGACGTTGAGGAGTTTTCGTTTGACTAATTGGAACAAAAATCGGGCGCAAGTGAGACGGGCTTGCGCCCTTGCTGTGTCGGCGACCCTGCTGTCGGCCCCGTTCGCAGCGGCCCCGATGCGAGCACTAGGTGCAGGCGCGACACCGGGAACCGCCCCGGTCAGCCCCGTCACCCCGTCGTCCCCCGCCGCCCCGCCGTCCGCGAATCCTGCGCCGGAAAACAGCACGGCGACATCCCCCGATGCCGCCCCGCCGAGCAGCTTGCCGCAGAGGCTGCCCGCCCCATCACCGATCCCCGCCGCCCCGTCCTTTACCCTGCCTCCGAACCTCACGGCCCCTGATACGTCGGCAAGCACCGATACGGCCCCGGACGCGCCGCAGCTCACCGGGCGCGTCTCGCGGATTTTGATTGTCGGCAACAAAAACATTAACGATGTCGCTATTCGGGGCGTTGTCACCAATGCCGGCCTCAAGCTCGGGGATACCTACACGCCGGCGAATGCTGCTTCGGCCCGCGATGCGGTCAAAGCCATGGGCTACTTCAACGGTGATGTCGGGCTGTCAGGCACCCAGGACCCGGCAGGCGGCGTGGACATCACGTTTACCGTCAAAGAAAACCCGGTGATCAAGACAATCAAGTTTTCCGCGAACACGCCGACCGGAGAGCCGACCATCGCGTCGGATAAGCTGAAGTCTCTGATGACGACCAAAGAAGGCCAGGTCCTGAACACGAACATTCTCGTCCGCGATCTCGACAGCCTGTTCAACCACACAACCAGCTATGTCTACCAGCAGGGCTTCATTTTCGACGTTTCTTCCGACATCAACATTGACCCCCTGACAGGGGTTCTCAATATCCCGCTGGTCGAAGCACATATCAACTCGATTAAGTTTACCGGCCTGAAGCAAACAAAGCCGATTGTCCTAACTCGCGAGTTCCACACCCAAGTCGGGGACGTTCTTGATGAGAAAAAGCTGCAAAAAGATTTGACCCGTGTTTACAACTTGGGTCTCTTTGATGAAGTCGGGCCGTTTGACCCGTCTTCCACCGATGTCGGCAAAGTGGACATCATCATCCCCGTCACTGAAAAGCGCAGCGGGCAGGTCTCCGTCGGGGTTGGGTATTCGTCCACGCAAAAGCTGGTCGGGCAGGCCCAGCTTGCCCAGAACAACTTCCGGGGTCTCGGCGAGCGGGTCAGCCTTCAGTGGCAGGTCGGCGGCGTCAACAGCCAGAGCAGTTTGGAGCTTGGTTTCTTCGAGCCGTATCTCGACAAGCGGCATACGTCACTTGACGTTGACCTGTACAATAAATCAGTTTACCGCTTCAATTCCAGCGGTCTGACAAGCAGCAGCGCAATCAACAACACAGGGGATACTAATGCGTATGTGGAAAAGCATGTCGGAGCAACCCTCGGCGTTAACCGGCCTTACGGCGACTTTCTGACGCTTGGGGCGACGGTCCGAACGGAAACAGTCAGCGCCAACAATTTTAATTCGTCTACCGCCGACCAGTATATCCGCCAAAAAGGCAGTGTCACCGGCCTCGGCCTGCGCGGCATTCTCTCAAACCGGGACAACGAGTTCGCGCCTGCCGCTGGTGGCCTGACTTCCGTTTCCTATGAGTTTGTCTCGGCCAGCACCCAGCCGGTGGTGACGCTTGCGGTCAGCCCGCTTGCGCCGGGCCGTAACTATTTCGGCAAGCTCGGGATCGACCTGCGGCGTTATGTGAGCCTGCAAGGGCCGCGCAAGCCCGGCAACTTCAATCAGCCGAAGCGGGTTCTTGCGACACGCTTACTGATTGGAACGACTTCTAAGAACGTGCCGTTCTTTGAGCAGTATTTCCTAGGCGGCGCTGATTCATTACGCGGCTTCGACCAGGACCGGTTCTGGGGCAGCAACCTGGCCCTGTTCCAAGCCGAGTTGCGGGTTCCGGTCGGCAAGGACAACAATTTCCAGGGTGTTCTCTTGTTCGACGGCGGGGATGCGTGGAACTCGATTTATCAGGTGCAGGGACTGCGGCAGCACACGGCCTTCAAGTTCCAGACCGACTACGGTGTCGGTATTCGTCTCGTGACCCCGATTGGCCCGATTCGCTTTGACTACGCCATTCCAAGCGGCGGCGGCAGCGGGCGCACCCAGTTCAGCATCGGGCAGTCGTTTTAGAGCAGCATTCATGCAAAAGGGCGCACAAGAAAAGGGCGCACAAGAACAGGAAGGACGAACACGGATGAAGAACGGCAAATACAACGTTCACGCCCTCTCTCTGTATTAGCCCCATAGGGGCGAACCTTGTGCCTGCCCTTCTAAATCTGTCAAAGCCACGCAGTATTTATCGTTTACACGACACAGAAGGAACCTATGACACTCATTCGGATTTCGCAGAGACAACTACTCAAATTCACCGCGCTCGGCTCTGCCGCGCTCGCACTCCTTTCCCTGACCGCCGCAAAACCCGCGGCCGCTGCGCCTGCCTCCGGGACGCTTGTGATCGGCAGCGTGGACATCAACAAGCTCCAAGCCGGCTCGACGCGCAAAGCCAAATATGACACAGACCTCCGCGCACTTGTGGAGCGGCTGGATGCGGCGTTTAAAGTCCAGGCGGCGAACCTAATGCTGGACCTTGCCGACCAGAACGAGCTGGGAGCACTTCTCAGCAGCCCGCGCCCGTCGGATGCCGACCGGGCAAGGGTCACGGCACTGGAATCCAAAGCGACAGCAAACTCGCAGCGGCTGATTGACTTGCAGCAGAAGAAGGACCCGATACCGGCTGATACCGCCCAGATTGGAGCGCTGACTGACCTCAACAATAATGGGCAGAAGATCGTCTCTGATATTGGGGCCGGCTACCAGGCACGGCTGAAAAAGCTGAATGAAGATGATACCGTAGCGTTCACCCAGGTCGTCAAAGATGCGATCACTGCCACCGCCCAGCAGCGCGGTCTGACAGTCGTGTTCACGTCCGACGTTGCGGTTTACACGACAAACGACATCACCGATGACGTCATTAAGCGCAT
>JAYVVR010000229.1:0-4568 GCA_043786835.1 Armatimonadota bacterium
AAATCAGGTATAATATTAAGCCTTTTGAAGTTTGGTTTGTGCAAAGAATTGTCCTGGAGGCCGTATGAACGAAGACGTTAAAAAAGAAGAAATCAAGAATGCGCTGATGCTGGCGGAGCCGCTGCATGATATCGAGGTCAGGGTCGCCCGTGTGGATGCCGCGCCGACCCTTGCCGAGAAAAGCCGGCTGCTCTGGGAAATGCCTGCCGACGCCCGGCACCAAACACTTGGTGCACTGCCTGCACCGGTGGTGGCGGCGATTATCGAAGGCGACCCCGAGCAGAACACGGCGCTGATTGCAAACCTGCCTGCTGCGAAGTACCGGCAGGTCATCAATCTTGGGACACCGGCGCAGGGGCGGGCGTGGCTTGAGAAGGCGGTCGGGTCGGGGACGCTGGCCGGCTCGATTTTGCCGTCGCTGATGACCGGCAGCGACCTTGCCGACATGCTCGTCACGGACCCCGGTGTCCGCCGCGCCCTGCCGCGCCTCTTAAACTTCGAGCGGGCCGAGCGCTGGCGTCAGCTCCTCACGACAAACGAGTGGCATAAGAATATTGACGAGCTTTTGATGGCGGATACCGATGAGCTGCTAAACAGGGTGTCTATTCGAAACCAATCAGTCAAAGCGGTCTTGCAGTCGCTTCTCGATTATGTGCCGGAGCTGTATCTGGAAGTCATGAACTTGGCGCGTGACCGGGCGGCCCGGATGGACGAGCACGAGAGCGAGTTGGAAGACATGACTAGCATGCCGTTCGGCCTGCCGTCGCTCTTGAACCCGCAGGTGGCCGTCGGGGCAGGCGTTCGGGATGCCGACCTGCCGGTTTCGCCCTTGGCAGATTTGATCCCTGAAGGCGGCGACCCGGTGTTTGCGCTGGCAACGGCGGGTCTGAGTGCGGCCCGGAAAGCAGTGCTGGAAGAGCAATTAAAGACACTACTGCGGGACGAGATTGTCGCGACCGCGGCGTTTGCGACTGCCGATATGCAGCGGGCGGCAGGCCGGGTTTTGTTCTACCTGCGGGCCGGTTTGGAGTCGTTCGGGCCGACGCTCGGCGACGCGACCCAAGCCCTTGAAACCAAGCAGCTCTCAGACATCAGCGCGATTGGGACGCGTCTTGCCGAAAGCTACCGCCAAAAAGCCCTCTCTTATGCCGGGATGCGGGACTGGCTGGATGCTAAGCAAAAGCAGCTCTTGGAAGCCCTGCGCCTGCCGGAAGCGGGGGTTGACCCGGAAACCCGCGAGCCGGTACTGTACCTTGCCGCGCGCCCGAAACAGGACCGGGCGGACTGGACTCCGACGCCGCTGCCTGAGATTCAGACCCGTTTGGCAGACATCGGCGCATGGGGGCCGCTCGCCCGCGCGGCATTCGGCACAGCCGAGCGGATGCACCTGATTTATGGCACAAACCGTACCCGCACTTGGGACGAAGCCGTCCGCCGCACCGTCCTTGCTCTGACCCTGTACCGCCGCTGGGAGCCTGAGCTGATCCGCCCGATTGAAGACTACGCCGCGTTTCGGCGTCAGTACGGTGTCGGCAAAAAGACCGGCCTCGACGAAGCCCGTCAGATTATTTTGGATGCTTTAGACGCCACGCCGACTGCCGCCTGGAAGCCGAGCGATGCCAAGACCCGCGCCCGTGAGCTATTGCTCCGCGCCGTCGGTGAGATTGAGACGATGCCGCTGCCGGGCCAGGAAACGCCGAAGCGGGGAGTGGGGAGAAGGACAGGAAATTAGGACCATGCGTTAAAACGCACGGCTGCACGGCGCTGACGCCACGAAACACCGCTTCGCGGGGTTAGAACCACGAAAGAATAATCTTAGTGCCGCGAAGCGGTACTTCGTAGCGTCTTCGCTGTGTAGCCGTGCAATTTATTGCATGGTCCGAAAACTTTTTGATTGTCTGCCTTCGCAGACATAAGATTTGGACAAGAGGCCATCCTCCGTCCGCAGAGGCCACTACGTCGCGCAAACGCTACCTGGTTGCTGGCCTTATTGCAGCTACCCTGCTCGGTCTTTTTCTGATCGGCAATGCTTTACTCGTCGGTACGCCCCGCCGTCCGATGACGGTGACGCAGGCGGACGCGCTTGTGCGCCGGGGAGTGCCGGCTAACGCGAGTGTCAGCCAGGTCAAAACGTGGCTTGATGCACAGCACATTGAACACAGCGAGTATGGCCCACATCGTGTCGACGGTGCTGATGGGTTTATTGGCGCGATTGTCCGCGACACCAGGCGTGAGGCCCCCTTTATCTCCGCAAGCATTCAGCTTTCTTTTACGTTCGACAAACAGCATCGGCTGATAGCCTACTCATCTCACGAAGTTTTGACCGGCCTCTGATGGCTATACCCCCACTGTCTCGCGTGGCTTCCCGCTTGCCTGAACTCGGTAGCGGGGAGCGACTGGGAGGCGGTGGCGGTTGTTTTTGATCCACTCGTAAGACCGGCGGCCGAGCTGGGGGATGCCGGGAATATAGAGAACTGGCGCTAAAAAGGCCGTGAGGGGGAGGTTCCACGCCACCTGGCGGAAGGCGTCGAAGCCGGCGAACTGGGTGCCGTCGGGGCGGACGGCGTAGGCGGCACTCTCGGCGTTCTCGAACGAAACGCCGGTGGCGGCGAGCGCGACGGGGTTGTGGGAGTTCACAAACGCGATCTGCTGGAAGGTGTCGAGGAAACGGACCACTAAAAGCGATGATTTGCAGAAATCGCACTCGCCGTCGTAGACGAGCCGAAGGGGAGTCAGGCCGAGGGGGCGCTTGGCCCAGTTTAAGAAATGCTGGATGTCGGCGATGGTGAGAAAATTGATGTAGGACGTTATCATGATCGCCGAGAACAGCGGAATGTTCATCGAATACTCGATGCCGAAGTGCAAAGCGACGCCGAGGGCCAGCACATACAGGCGCAGGCGGGGGACCCAAACGACGGTGCCGAGGGCCATTTCAATCGCGACAGTCGCCCAGGTGACGACATTGACGACATAAATGTTGTCCTTGCCCCAAATAGGAAAGCGGACCGATTCGGGCAGGTGCATCGGGTAGTAAACCGCCGTGCCGTCCTGCCATTCCCCGCCGGTGGCTTTGCTCATGGCCGCACAGAAGTAGAGAACGGTAATCTGAAGCTGCATCAACCGCTGCGCCCAGGCGACCACTTGCGGGGGCGTATCGTCTTCTTTGCCTCGAAATACTCTAATAAGCCGGTCTACCGAGCAGGCCGCGCCGCAGGGACTGAGCACAAGATACGCGGCCATGATAATCACGACAGTATCGCCGCTGTGGTGGATCGGCGCGTTCCGGGCATGAAGCGCAGCGATGCCGAGATAGACCAGCGCCGCCGAAGTCCGGCTCCAGAAACCGACAATCAGCGAAAACGTGGCGAGCAGGTAGGCGACAAAGAACACCGTCAGCCAGCGGTCCGCGCCGGGCAGCATCAAGAGATCGAACTGGTGAACGAAAATGCCGAAGACACTGACCCCGCTGTTATACGCCGCCGCTTCCGCCCCGGTCAGCACTCCTTTGTTGGAAAACCAGGTGTAGCGCTCAGGAAACAGTAGCGCCCCGTAGGCAAAGGCGACCAGGCCGTAGACGAGCCGGAACAGGCCGAGCGGGACGGGGGAAGTCTTGCGGAAGAAAAACGTGTTCCATTCGTGTCGTAATTGGTTCATAGGTTATGCGAGAGAAGGCGAGGAAGTAAGCTTCTCTATGCCCTCGGCATTACTGCGTATCTGCCGCTAAAATTGTACTTCGTACAACAGGAAACTTTGCGATTGCCGATCTTTCGTCCGAAGGACGACCTATTCAGCGAGTGAAGTTTACTTCCTCGCTAAAGTTCACGGGTGTCAGCGTGATTTGCCCGCCCGACACCGTATCAACCGTGCAAAGACGGTCATGGTAGCGGACGGTAAGCGTGTCGGCAAAGCGCGGCGTCAGTGTCGCCGAGACAAGCGCCCCGTCAGCCCAAACAATCCCGACGGTGATGCCGCCGCGTGCCTGCAATCCTGAGACTGAACCGTTCGGCAAGGCGGACGGCAGGGCGGGGAGCAGGTGCAGCTCACCGCCGTGGCTGTGCAGCAGCATTTCGGCGACGCCTGCCGTGAAGCCGAAGTTGCCATCAATCTGGAACGGCGGGTGGGCGTCGAAGAGGTTCGCGTAGACCCCGCCGCCGCCCCCATAGTTGATATCGTTCGTATCTACGAATGTCAGCGCTTCACGGATTAATGCCCAGGCCCGGTCGCCGTCCTCGAGCCGCGCCCACTGATTAATTTTCCAGGCGAGTGACCAGCCGGTCCCGGCGTCGCCGCGCCCTTCTAAAGACGTTTGGGCGGCGGCAAAGAGTTCCGGCGTTCCGCGTTTTGTGATCTGGGCGCTTGGATGCAGGCCGTACAGATGAGAAATATGCCGGTGATGCTGCTCAGGGGCGTCCGCGTCCCAGTCTTCCAGCCACTCTTGAAGCTGGCCTTGTTTTCCAACATGCATTGGGGCAAGCCGGGTCGATACTGCTGAAACTTGCGCCTGAAAGTCAGCATCTATGCCTAAAACTCGGGCGCCTTCTCTTGCCGCGCTGAACAAATCACGGACG
>JAYVVR010000230.1:0-4546 GCA_043786835.1 Armatimonadota bacterium
GGCCGGGCAGCAGCAGTTCGGCGGCAAACCCATTCGCTTCACCCTCCCGCCGCTGTTTCGGCGAATAGCCGTCCACTTTTGAGAGCGCACTGCCGGGAGTTTCGCCGGTGTCGCCTAAACTCACATCACCCGGCGTACACGACGTGCCGTGGGCCGAGTCCCGGTGCAGCCAGACATGGGCGATCTCATGCGCGGCATCAAAGCTCTGCTCCGGAAGTGTCCGTGTTTCATCCTGCGTGATGAGGCTAAGTTTCAGGTCTAAAACCGCAATCGCCCCGGCCAGCATCGGATCACTCGGCCCGACAAAGGCCCGTTCCAGTCCCAGCGCCGCAAGGCACGCTTCGACAACCGACGCCGCCGAGGCCGGCTGATCGAGTTCCAGTCCAATCTCGCGCCGCCGAAGCTGCGCCTGCCGCCGAATTTCAGTCATAGATAAAAGTTACCAAGAGAGGGTTGGGTAATTACTGAAGCCCCGCCGTGAACGGCAGGTCTGGAGGCGTGGACGCCAACCGCACGGTGTGCGGAAATGCTGTCAGCTTATGGCTCCCTTTTTCTTTCGGTCGCAGACCGATTGGCCGCAGGCCCTCAGACCTGCCGTTCACGGCGGGGCTTGCCCCGTCGGTTATTCACGGCGGGGCCAACATCCTGTGCCTTCGTCTCAATCCCCCAAAACCCCCGCCGCCACTTCTGCCAGCCAGTGCGCTTTGTCGTCCGCACTTAAATTACGGCTGCCGGCAACCGCGTCCGCGAAACTCGGTCCCGGGGGTGGTGGGGCAGGGGACCGCGAAGACGCCGGGGCGGGAGCGGACTGCACCGACGGCGTACGGTGGGCGTAAAAATGGGCCTGCGCGGGCAGCCGGATCTCACCCCGCAAAAACACCGCGACTTCATCGGCAGAACGCCCCAAAACCTGGCCGATTTGACGGACTAATGCGAGAGGAACTGTTGCCGTATCAAGCGCCCGCCGCTCCAGCCGCCCGAGCAGCAGCCGGTCCAAACGCAGGGCTACCGCAAGCTGGGACACATCGAGGCCCTTCGTTTTCGCTTCGTCGAGCAGACTGGTCAGCGGTGTTCGAGCGTCCCGTGCCGTGCGCCGGGCGGCAAGAATTCTTGCGCCGATTGCCGTGATTTCCGGGTCTTCTGGTCCATCGGCAAGTTCGTCCGTCAGCGTCATGCCAGCGGCAAGCCGCGCATGGTCCACCGCGATCATCTCATCGGCCATTACTGGATACTGCGCGGTCCATTCCTGAAGTAGTGTCTTGTCGCTCGGCGCGGCGTCGCGGGCGTAGGTAAATGCCAGCAGCGTTGCGTCGCTGTTCCCGTGTTCGTTTATTTTGTGTTCGTTTATTTCGTCAGGCATGGCTTTTTAGTAGTAAGATTAAGGACGAGAAAATAAACTTCTCTCTGCCTTCGGCATTCCTGCGTATCTACTGAATGGGGTTGTTCTTCGGACGAAAGATCAGTTCACGTTTGGTCACTTGCCGCCCGAAGGACGTTATTTACAGCGAGTGAAGCTTACTTCCTCGCGCTTCTCGCAAACGCTATTATTCCCTGGCCTGTTCTTCCTTTATCCACACTCGGCCCGCTTCCGTTGCCCAGTTTCGCAGGGTCCGGCTGGTGACGCCGAGTCGCTTTGCGATGTCTTCATCGGAAAAGCCGTTCAGCTTCAGAAACAGCGCCTGGCTCTTTTTCGCGCTCCCGCCGCTGACCAGCATCACTAAGTCCTGAAGCTCCGCGTTGTGAAACGGGTTTGTTGGGTCGGCGAACTGTCCTAAACGGTCTCTCGTCTCGCCGCCGTCTGTCTGCGTGACGCTGTCCGTCATCGGCAGGGCGTTGTCGGTGAGCGTGTGCCACAGCGACACCAGGCGCCGGTTGAAACATGTCGTGAAATTGCATTCCCAGAACTCGCTGCCAGGCCTCAAATCACAGACTTTTTCGCACAAAATCTCGACTGCTTGCTGCTTGGCATCTGCTTTGTCGTCCCACGTCAGCCTGTTCCACCCATTGATTGTCCCGGCAATCGCCCCACCGACCCGATGAATGAGCCGCATCAGTACTGTGTCGGCGTCATCTTCGCAGCCCGCCCGTAGAAATCCGCGCACGACTGCAACCAGCGTTTCCCGTTCCAGCCGCCGGTCTGAATTGGTTTCCAGCGTCCGCCGCAGGACTGCGTGACGACTCAGGCCGCACAGTTCGTTGAGCTGCGCCGTGACTGCCGCGTTCCGGAAGTGCTTGCCTTGCAGCGGCGGCAGAAAGTGAAGCGCATTTGTGTCGTCTGTGGTCTTACTCATAGTCGGAGATGGGAACCGGAAAGAAGCAGCAGAATAAAAATGTCCAAGGAAAATCACAGTCGTTTCCGCTTTGACTAAAACTACTCGAGTGAACTCAATATATCATAACACAAGCACGGAAAGGAACGCAAGCGATGACGACGGAAAAAGAGACTATTGGAAAAGAAATCGGGGAAGCGGCGTGGTCGAGGCGGCTCGGCAGCCTAGAGATCGGGAAGCCGATGAAGCACGGCGGACTGTGCGTTTACCCGCTGCTTGGGCTGGATTTAGGGCGCACCCCGTATACGCTGCTGGAAGAAGTGCTGACCTCGGGCGTAGTGACAATTAAAGAAGAGAGCGTCTGCGGCAGCGTGCCGACACTCACGCTCTCAAATACCAGCTCGGACTGCGTATTTCTCTTGGACGGCGAAGAGCTGCTCGGCGCAAAGCAAAACCGGATTGTCAACACAAGTGTTCTGGTTGGGCCGCGCTGCACCCTGGCGCTGCCCGTCACCTGCGTCGAAGCGGGCCGGTGGCGTCAGGAAACGGCACAGTTTGCATCGGGCGGCAGCCACTATAACGCACGGGGGCGGCAGCAGAAAGTGCGGGAAGTGTCGGCGTCGCTCCTTCGGTCGGGCCGGGCGGACAGCAACCAGTCACGGGTTTGGGAGGATATCAGCGCAAAGCTGGGACGCCTGGCCGTGCCCGCGCCGACTTCGGCGCTCCATGCCGTCACCGAGCAGTACGCCGGCGATTTGTCCGTCTATGCTGACGCGCTTTCGGCGGCAGTACCGGGGCAGATTGGAGCCGTTTTTGCCCTCGGGCGCGAGATTGTCGGGGCGGACTTGTTTGATAAGCCGTTGACACTGGCCGCTCTGCTGCCGAAGCTGACGGTGTCCTATGCGCTCGATGCACTCGAAGAGTCCAGAACAGACGCCCCGCCGCCGGTTTCAGTGATCCAGGCGTGGCTTGCCGACGCCGTGCGGGCTGAGGCAAACTCTCATCCGGCAGTCGGCCTTGGGTCAGATATTCGCCTGTCCGGCCCGAAGCTGTCCGGCGCGGCGCTCGAATACGACGGCGCTGCGGTTCATCTGTCGCTGTTTGCCGCACTTCAAGCGCCCTCGTCTGTTGGTCAGCGCACCCGAATTGTGCGTCCGTCGCTGCGCCGCCGGGAATAGGGGATAGAAGCCAAGAGCCACGGAGTTTACTCTGTGGCTCTTCAAGTCCCGGAAAAATCCGAAAAAGCAGGAGAAATGCTGTCGTGAGTAGAATTACGGTCACTATGTCCCTGGCGCCCGCTTTACTTCTCAACCCAACACTTGAAATGCGTGGTATCCGCAAATCGTTTCCCGGTGTCCGGGTGCTCGACGATGTCTCGCTGTCGGTCCTGCCGGGGCAGGTGCTGGCGCTCATGGGTGAAAACGGCGCGGGCAAATCTACACTCATGAAGATTTTGGCCGGAGCACTTCAGGCCGACGCCGGGACCATTCTGCTGGACGGCAAAGAAGTCCACATCACTACCCCCCAGCAAGCGATGGATCTGGGAATCGGAATCATTTATCAGGAACTCAATCTCGCGCCGCATCTGTCTATCGCCGAGAATATCTTTCTCGGACGGGAGCCTCGCCTCCTGCCGGGCTGGATCGACGGGCGAAAGATGTGCCGGGACGCGTCCGCGCTGATGGCCGATCTGGGAATGCCGCTCGATGTCGGCACCCTGGTCGGCACCCTGTCGGTCGCCCAGCGACAGATGGTCGAGATCGCAAAAGCGACCAGCCGCAAAGCGCGGGTGCTGGCGATGGATGAGCCGTCGGCCACCCTGACCGCCCATGAGCTGGAAAACTTATGGCGCTTGATCCGGCGCTTGCAGTCCCAGGGCATTGCGATTGTGTATATCTCGCACCGGATGGACGAAGTGTTCCAAATCGCCGATGCCGTGACTGTCCTGCGCGACGGCAAAATCGTCGGCACGGCCCCGGCCGGCGAGATCGGGCGCGACGATGTTGTGCGGCTCATGGTCGGGCGGGAACTGGACGAAACGTATCCGAAAGTGCTGCTGGAAGCGGGGCGGCCCGTTTTGGAAGTCAAAAATCTGTCCCGCCGGGGCGTCCTGGACAATATCAGCTTTTCGGTTCACGCGGGCGAAGTCGTCGCGCTGGCCGGGCTGGTCGGGTCGGGCCGGACGGAGATTGCCCGCTGCCTGTTTGGGGCCGACGCCTGGACTTCCGGCGCCGTGCTGCTGGAAGGCAAACCGTTCCATCCGCGCTCGCCGAGCG
>JAYVVR010000231.1:0-4533 GCA_043786835.1 Armatimonadota bacterium
ACTGCCAAACGGGCGCTGTTTGCCCGGTATGGCCTCTTTGCCGGGGATTTTGCGTTTCGCTCCGATCTGTACGGCATCGCGCAGACACTGGTGCTGCGGGCCGAAGAAGACCAAAAGCCGAATGGCGAGCGGCTGCCCGAATTTGCCGACTCGGGCCGGGCGTCGCAGGACCTTGAGCTGTTTTCTCCTGCGCCGATTTACCCGAACCTGGAAAAAGTCAGTTTAGCGGACTCGCTGGCCCTACTGACTGAGACTTTAGGCGCAGATGATCCGCTGGTCGTACAGACGCTCGCCGGCAAGTCGCCGTCCGAGCGGGCGGCGGCGCTCATTGACGGCACAATGCTGGCCGATGTGGCCGTGCGAAAGCGTCTGGCCTCGGGTGGGCTGGCCGCTGTGTCGGCTTCGACCGACCCGATGGTGGTGCTGGCCCGGCAGCTTAACCCGATTTATCGCATCCTTCGCACCCGGCAGGAGTCAGAAGTCGTGAGTGTCGAGCAGGCGGCGTATGCCAAAATCGCACGGGCGCAGCTTGCGGTCGCCGCCGGAAGCAGCGTCTATCCCGACGCGACTTTTACGCTGCGGCTCTCTTACGGCAAAGTGGCAGGGTATACACAGGAGGGCAAAAGTGTTCCAGCATGGACGACGTTCGGCGCGTTGTACCCGTATGCCGCCGCGCATGAGAGTTTGCCGCCGTACCAGCTTTCGCCGGCCTGGCTGTCGGCGAAGTCCAAGCTCACGCCGGACACGCCATTTAACTTTGTCTGCACCGCCGATATCGTCGGCGGCAACTCCGGCAGCCCAGTGGTGAACAAAAACGGCGAAGTGGTCGGGATTGTGTTTGACGGCAATATTCAATCGCTGGCGCTGGATTATGCGTACAGCGAGACGCAGACCCGCGCGGTCGCAGTAGATGCGCGGGCGATTATTGAGAGCCTGCGCCGCGTTTACGGCAGCGATGCGCTCGCTGACGAGCTGCTGTCAGGTCATGCGCGTTAGCGAGCGGGGCTGGTGTGTGACTCAGCCAGAAAGCGTCCCCCATCCCCCATTATTGGGGGGCGGGGGGCGCTTTGGGGCATTGACATCCTGCATCGAACCTTTTTCTTGCGTTCCCTGTTTACTATACTGTGAGCAGGGAACTCTTTTTTGCCGAAGATAGTCAGCATAATCGAAGTGGACACAATCCCTGCGAAATACACGAAACAAAGTGGAAGCTATCGTATCGTACACTTTATTACTAACCACTGATTGCTTAGAAGGCCGTACCTGATGAACACTGCTGTTTCTTGCCTAGATACACCCAACTATTCGGCTGATTTGATGGCAATCATTCCCCACACTGTTCGCGAATTTGGGGTCGAAGCCCGCAAAGAAGGCCGCGCCTGGGAAGCGGCTTTCAACGGCCCTATTCAGTCCTGGCTGGACGCCGAAACCGAACAGATGACCTATGGTGTCACAGTGCGTTTGTCGCGTCTGAAGGACCCTGTGACACGGGAGTTGTTCTCGACTAATCTGCTGTTCTACTTCGCCGAAGCTGAGATGCACGGTATTCACAACGTCTACGACATGGCCCGAACGCTGCCGTTTACGCGTATTCGCGGGCCGCGCACCCCGGTTCCCGTCTGCCCGGCCCGTTCGGGGCGGCTATGGTACGATGCGAACCCGGAAGGCGTGATCATGGAAGACCTGCGTCTGACCCCGACAACCCTGCCGGAGGGCGGCACGGGCTTTTTTGTGACCGGACAGGGATATCGGGGAAAAGTCATGTTGCCTGACGGCCGGTTTATCCACGATGTTGGCGTCTACGGCGGCTACTTGGACCCCGCCGAACGGCCCATGCAGCTTGAGCTTCAGCACTTGTTCGGTGGCATTGAGTTCGGCGCCATGACTGATGACCGGCTGCTGACCGAGCTTGGCGACGGGGTCTGGGTACGCGGCATCGCTGAATCGGCTGAGGGCAGCCCGCATGTGGAGTCGTACAAGAACTCTGTCCGCCTGCCGAGCGTCGACAGCCACCGGACCGTCATCGGCGCACGCTCCATGAGCGAGACCAAGCAGATCGCCTACTTTGAGAGCCGGTCGGCGGACGGTCTCAGCGGGTTCCGGCTGGGCGGCGTGATTGACGGTCTGCACCGGGCGCTCGGCCTGCAAATCTGGGATCGGGTTCATCGGGTGGGTCTCGGCTCAAACTTTGTGGAGTGTCCCGAGCTGGGCGGTTATATCGGCCTGATCCATGTTGTTCTGGAAAAGAATAACCCGGAGTTTCCAGAGACTTTGGACCCGATGCATCCGGGCATTGACGAGCAGTATGAAGGCTGGGTTGTCTGGCTGACCCTTGACGAGGATGGTGTGCCGAGCATTAAAGCGTGTGTCCGGGCGATTACCCCGGACGATGTCCCAACGGAGTATCAGGGCCGGGGCGAGCTGTTCGATACCAAACGGGTCGCGTTTCCGATTTCGCTGTACCGCACAGGTAATGCGCTCCAGGTCGGCTATGGCTGGGGTGATCGGGCGCTGTTCCAGGCCGAGTTCGAGTATGGCATTGTGATTGACCAGCTCTTCCGGCGCAGTCTGAGATAAGCAGGTGCTAAAGAAAGACCTCACCCGCCAACAAGTTGGCACCCTCTCCTTGAGAAAGGAGAGGGTCGGAACGCAGTTCCGGGGTGAGGTTTTTTGCGTCTAGTGCCGTGTCATGCCGCGTCCGCCCCCGGCCATATGGTAGCCGGCGGCTTCGGCAGCGGCGGCGTTCGGGAAATAGACCCGGTTCTGGGGCGCGGGCATTGCGCCCCGGTCTCCGGCCATGTGGTAGACATGGCTGTTTTTGTTGCCGATGATCTGCCCGCCCATCATCCCGCCGCCCATCATCCCGCCGCCCATCGGACGTCCACCCATCGGACGTCCACCCATCATGGGGTGATTATTTCCCATGGTTCCATAGGGATGTGCGCCCATCGTGCCGGGGTGAGTTGTCATGCCGCCGTAGTGGTTCGGAGTCATGCTGCCGTAGTGGTTCGGAGTCATTCCGGGGTGCATTGGAGTCATTCCGGGTTTGGGTTTTGGGTGGAACAGACGGTTGAGAATGCCTGGACTGTGTGCCGGGGGGGGCGTGGGTGGGACCTGCGCGAAGGCCGCACCTGCAAAAAGCGTGAGGGCCGCAGAAGCGGCGAAAGTCTTGACGACATTGTTCATTTCGATTTCCTTTATTTGGTGACTGCGAGAATCGTGACTGCTAACTGCGTTCTTTTAGCGATAAAGACGCGCCGGAAGTTCCCTTTGCCAGGAATTGCTTAGAGACTGTATAAAAACGATTCCGAAGTCCCCCCCATTATTGGGGGCCAGTGGGAACTGCTCGGCTTTTTATACAGTTTCTTATTGGGAACTGCCGGGCTTGAGGCCCGCACTCTCAGAGATTTCTTCAGCAAATCCCGCCCAGTCGCGGTCTTCGCGGCCTTTGGCGACTAGAGCGGTCAGCCGGTCATGGACCAAACTCGCCAGCGGCATAGGAACGGCGGCGTTTTTCGATTCTTGGAGAATCAGGCCAAAGTCTTTGCGAATCAGCGAGGGGACTGCTCCAATTGGCTGATAATGCTCTTCCGAGATCATCTTGCCGTAGTTCTTGTAAACGGGGCAGGCAAACAGGGTCTGCGTGAAAAACTCATAAACATCCGTTCGGGACAGGCCACTTTTTTGGGCCAGCGTGAACGCTTCCCCTAGGGCTTCAATCGCCGCGCCGAGCAGGAAATTGCCGGTTAGCTTGACGATGCTCGCCGCACCGGGATCCTCGCCAAAGTCATACACGCCCTGTCCCATCGCGTCCAGAAGCGGCTGTACCCGCGCTTTCGCGCCGGCGGAGCCGGAAGTCGCGATCCAAAGCTTCTGGGCAGCGGCGGCATCGGGCTTGCCGAAGACCGGGGCGGCGACAAACGCCGCCGACTGCTCTTCATGTCGTTTTGCCAGCGCCCGCGACGTCTCCGGGGCAATCGTGCTCATCGAGACGTGAATGCCGCCGCTGCCGAGCGTCTGTCCGAATCCGTTCTCGCCGAATGCGACGCTTGATACGGCTTCGTCATTGGTCAGCATCGTCACGACAATCCCGCCTGCGCCCGCCGCTTCTGCCGGGGTATAGACCTGTGTTGCGCCCTGCTCGACCAGCGGCTTTGCGCGTTCGGGGTTCCGGTTATAAACCTTCAACGCAAACCCGGCTTTAAGTAGATTGGCGGCCATCGCCGACCCCATCCCGCCCAGCCCAATAAATCCGATTGTTTCACTCATGGTTACTCTCTTCCTATGAAGGAGGTATACCCGAATAGCGCTGTTATACAGTTTAAGCCAGAACCCGGCACTGAAAGTGCCGGGTTCTGAACGAAATCCGAGATGGGGTCAAATCGGGAACGTGCGGTAGCCGGAGTGGCCAGAAGCGAGGAAATACAGCGCCCAGAGGCCGGAAATGCCGTAGTCGCCCAGCACTAATCCGATAAAGAATGGGAGGGCCTGACGGTACAGCTTGACGCCGCCGTAACGGAGGATCAGCGATTT
>JAYVVR010000232.1:0-4530 GCA_043786835.1 Armatimonadota bacterium
GGAAACGTTCGTGTTCCCAGGTTAATTCACCTTTACCCGTCGCCCTGCTGCGCGTCGCTTGGCGATCCGCACGGCAGCCCGGAGCCAGAGACCGCTATAAACGGCGGCACGGCGGATTTTGGACGATTTCGGGTGCCGCTTCAGGTCGTATTCGTACCACGACCGATGGAATTCCTGGATCATCCTGTCCGCGTTTTTATCGCTTGACCGCCCAATCGCGTGCGTCACCACCGCTTCCGGCACATAAACGACTTCTCGTTTCGCGTCCCATACCCGCTGGCAGATGTCCACATCCTCGCAGTACATATAAAACCGCTCGTCAAGAACGCCGATCTCATCAATCGCCGCCCGCCGAAGCAGCATCGCGCAGCCGGAAACCCAGTCTACCGGCGTGTCGCTTGCGTGATCGAAGTTCGTCATCAAATAGTCACGTGCAAAGCTATTGTTCGGAAACAGCCGCCCGAGATAGGTGTTCCGAAAGAACCCAGCCCCAAGCGATGGAAACCGGCGGCAGGAGAATTGCAGGCTCCCGTCCGGGTTCAGCACCTTCGGCCCCAAAATCGCCGCGTTCGGGTGCGTGCTGGCATACGCCAAAAGCGCTTCTAATGCGCCCGGACGGATTGCCGCATCGGAGTTCAGGAGAAAGACATACTGACTGTCGGTCTCGGCAATCGCCTGATTATTCGCTTTCGAGAAACCGAGATTGTCGGTGTTCGCCCGCAGCTTCACCTCAGGAAACTCCGCCGTCACCATTTCTGCCGACCCGTCGCCGCTGGCATTATCTACCACCCAGACTTCGTAGTCCAGGCGCGGCGTCGGCGCGGCATACAGCGACGAGAGGCAGACCCGCAGATCTTCCCGCGCGTTCCAGTTGACAATGATGACAGCGATGTCGGTCATAGGATTATTTCAGCGTGTAGGACAAGCGCCAATAATACGCACTGGTCTCATATTCTATTTCAGTTCCGTAAACACCTATGGCGTCTGCCAATTCCTGCTGCGCCGGGAAGTTTTTCAGCACTTCGTAGCGCGTCCCGTTTCCCAACATCCGCTGCTGGTAGGTGTTTCCGTCGGCATCAATCCGCGAGATCGGGTAGCTGCTGCCGTCCACATAGCCATTATCGGCGAATAGCACCCGCGCACCTGGCAGAAGCTTCGCGTGAAATACCGCCAGAAACGCGGCGATTTGCGCCTTCGGAATATGCGACCACCAGAACCCCGAAAACCCGCCACCAAACTCCTGGTTTGGAACGCTTCGCAGTGAAAACGCGTCGTCTTCGGTGAATATCACTTTGCCGGGCGGCAACGGCTTCTGCCGGGCAATGCCTAAAACTTCGCGGTTGATGTCCATCGCGACCACCGACGCCGCGACTTCCGCCAGCGTTTGCGTCCAAAACCCCGTCCCACAGGCCACTTCCAGCACGGTTCGGTCCGCAAACGCCGCCCGGAGCCGCAAGTTCAGCCAGGCAATCGACTCCTGCCGCTCGGGCTTTAGGTAGATCAGCTCATACTCTGCGGCCCGGTCCGCGTAATAGGTTTCGAGCTCTTTTTGGGGCATAATTTGAAGCCGTGCGCCCGTCGGGCTATTTTCAGACCATGCAATAAATTGCACGGCTACACAGCGCGGACGCTACGAAGTACCGCTTCGCGGGACTAGAAAATCGTCCTCGTGATAGCTCCTGCGTAGGGCTTGTCCCTACCCTCTGGATTAGCTGCCACATGGAGGGTAAGGGCAAGTGCTACACCCTACACGGATTGTTTCTTAACCTCGCGAAGCGGGTGTTTCGTGGCGTCCGCGCCGTGTAGCCGTGTGTTTCAACACATGGTCCGAACTAAGGGTGCCGGTGTCTGACTCTATCTTACACTATACTGTCAACCATACACACTATACTGTCAACCATACGCTTAACTCTTGGCGCTTAACTTGTGGCCCGGCGCAGTACTCGCCATTCGTTCAAAAGAACGGCGGTGCGGAGGAGCCACTTGACTGGCAGGGCTAATTCAGGAGAGTGTTTGTCGTAGAAGCGCAGGAGCGAGCGGTGAGATTCGCGGACCATACTTGCCTTCACCTGCCGGGTGCTGCCGCCGCCGTAGTGGGTCACGACCACGTCCGGGGTGTAGTAAATGGGAAAGCCACATTCGCGCTTGGCCCGCAGGCACCAGTCTACTTCGTTGAAAAAGATCGGGAACAACGGGTCCATGCCGCCGACACGCGCATACGCGGCGCGGGAAATCCACAAAAACGATCCCATCGGCTGATCAGCTTCAATCACGCTTTCGTAGTCGAACCAGGTCATCCGGTACGCGCCGAACACGCGGGACTTGGGAAACAGGTGCGAGAAACCGAGGTATTCCCACAGCACCGGGCCGGGGTCGGGGAACGAGCGCAGTGAGCGTTGGGTCCTGCCGTCCGTGCCGATCAAGCGGCCCCCGAACGCGCCTGAGTTTGGGTGCTTCGCAGCAAACGCGGCGGCCTGAGTGAGGCTGCCGGGGTGAACGACGACGTCCGGGTTCAGCAGCAAAAGCGCGCCGCCGGTAGCTCTTGTGAGCGCTTGATTGTTGCCTTCAGCGTAGCCAAGATTGGTGACTTTGGCCAGCAGAATGACCGAGGGAAACTCCCCGGCGACCATTTCTGCCGAGCCGTCGGAGCTAGCGTTGTCAACGACGATGACCTCGATTTCGTCGCCCGCCGGCGGGTAGGCTAAAAGCGAAGTCAGGCACTCGCGCAGGTAGCCGCAGGTGTTCCAGTTGACGATGCAGACGGAAAGGCGCATGGGCTAATCCAGCCCAAACAGGGGCCAAGCCTCCGCCAAGTCTTTAACAAGCGCGGACGGCGGGCAGGGCGCGAACCAGTCGGGAGAATTGCGGCCTAATACGCCAAGGGTCGCGGCGCAGCCGGCGTTGACACCGGCCTCGATGTCCATAAAGTGGTCGCCGACCATGGCGGCGTCTTCGGCCTTCTCGTCGAGCAGGCGCAGAGCGTCCCATAAATGCGCGGGGTTCGGTTTGGTCAGCGAAACATCGTCGCGGGTCAGCAGAAGGTGATAGGGGAGAGTATAACGGGCGAGCAGGCCAACCGAAACGGCCCGGCAGTTTCGGGTGACGACCCCAATCTTAACGCCCCGCGCCATCAAAGCCGTCATCATCTCGCGTGTCCCCGGCAGCAGGATTGGAGAAGAACAGCCCGCAACTTCCATCGCTTCAAGTTGGGCAAATGCCGTTCGGCGCAAAGCTGCTCCGTCCCTGCCTCTGCTGCTCAAGTCTCCGGCGGCAGCCTCGACCAATCCCAAAATATCTTTGCCGTCAGTGACAGCGTTTGGAACCGTGTTCTCCCGTGCAAGCGTCTCCATCGCACGGGTCATCGCTGGGAAGTCTATGTGCGTTTCGACAAGCGTGCCGTCGAGATCAAACAGCACGGTGCGGAGCGGCGGGAACAGATCAGGCATAAACAATTATAGCCTGAAATGGGGAACGAGGTCAAATGTGTTTGGGAAGCCCGGCACCGGAAGTGCCGGGCGTTGTGTCTATTCGTGAATGCGAGCGCTGCCCGTTGAGACGGGGGCAGCACCGCTTAGTACTTCCGTCGGCGCAGCCTGAGCCGCAAGGGCATCGGTGTGGGCGGCGGCAGCTTGGGCGTTCACGTCTGCCGGTGACGGGCCTTTCCGCAGGTGTTCGGCGATGACCGGGTTGTTGCCCCAAACATCGGTGACACGCTCACCCGCCGCGTTGACATTGATGTCCACACCGGCGGCGTTATATTTTAACAAAAGCTGCTTGACCTCATCGTAGCGGACCGGATCTACGGAAACGGTCATCAAATAGTCGCCTTCGCGCAGGCGGTCACTGACATTCGCCGCTGCGTGTTCCGGCATTCCCATGTCGCGCAAATAGCCGGCGACGCCGCCGACCGCCGCGCCCGCTGCCGTAGTCGCCGCCGTAACCCCAAACGCCCCCGCGAGGATGCCGCCGCCAAGCACCAGCCCAACGCCGGGGATCATCACGGCCGCAGCTGCCGCCAGCAGCCCTGCCACCAAGCCGACCCCGCTGCCGATGGCCGCGCCTGCCGCAGCGTCCTGTGGGGTCGTGGTTGTAATGCCCATCTTGCCGACGGCGCTGACATTTTCCGCCGTGTCTACCGCCGAGCGCGGTGTGACCGTATCGGCAATCGCCGCTGCCGGGACCGTTCCCGCTTGGGGCACATAAGTCGCTGCCGATGTTGTTCCGTCCTCAGTCAGCCGCGTGTAATGTTCTCGGACGCGCCCTGATTCTTCCTGCTCCGCCGCCCGGCGGCTTGCGATACCGATGCTCGCGTCGGCGACCCCGTGGTCCCGCAGTGCGCCGATAGCGCGTTCGGCGTCGGACACGTCCTGAAAAAGCGCGTAAATTGTTTGCAGTGCCATTGGGTAAACTCTCCTGTATGGTAAGAACTTACCCTGCCGGCAGGCGGGGATAAACCAGCTCTCGCGTTAAGAACCCCTTCGTTAAGAACCCCTCCCGCTCGTACCTCGCTCCCTCCCCTGTTAGGGAAGG
>JAYVVR010000233.1:0-4509 GCA_043786835.1 Armatimonadota bacterium
GAGCGGCTTCGCACCAAGTATTATATTCGCCTGACCGCCCACGACCGACCGAAAGTGCTGGCGTCTCTTGCCAGCGTCTTCGGCGACTTCAACGTAAGCATCGAAAGCGTCGTCCAGCGTGCTCTCCCTGGCGGCGACGCGGAGATTGTCTGGATTACGCATCAAACGTTAGAAGCAAACTTACGCTCGGCGCTCGACGTCATCAACCGCCTCCACATCGTTTCCGCGATTGAGAACTGGATTCGGGTAGAAGAGTGATGGAAGAAGAATTCAACCACAACCCGGACGACTACGACGAAGGCGGCTTTCTGGAATGCCCCCCATTTCGCTGTTATGAGGTTGTCGAGATCAGTCCAGCAGCCTGGCCGGAGATTGCTGAACTCGGAGGCAAGCGCGGTGTTGTGACTGGCTTCGCGTACAATGACGGTGAATGCGCTGCCGGCGATCCCTGTTTCCTAAAGCGTGGGCCGACGCCGCTTTATGTGGATATGGAACAGCTTATGGCAAGGCAATAGACGCAGGAGGAAGGCGTGGGAACGAATCCCTATGCTGTGGGGCGAAGCGCCAAGTGGCCGCCTTCGCGGGCACGGATTAGGATATCCGTTCTTGTTCGGTTTCCAGTCCATGAAGATGGACATCGGGCGTCTGCGCCCCACAACATAGGGATTCGTTCCCACGCATTTGTAACATTTTAGAAGAGATAATTTATGCACTACATCGCTGAAAACATCCCGCGTGAGGTCAACGGGAAAATCTGGGCGGCGCTGATTGCGCCCCGGCCTCTCGCGCTGATCTCAACCCAAAACGTTGCGAGCGTCCCGAATATCGCGCCGTACAGTTCGTATGCGGGGCTGGCGACCTATCCGCCGATGCTGGGAGTCTCGTTTTCGAAGCGCGGCGGCGAGAACAAGCACACGCTGGAAAACATCAAGGCGACGCAGGTGTTTGTAGTCAACTTGGTCCCGCGCTATCTCGCTGAGGTGATGAACCAGTCTGCCGAAGGGACGGCGATTGAAGACGATTTCGCGCGGCTTGGGCTGACGGCCATTCAAGCCGAGACCGTAAATTGCCCGCGCATCGGGGAGTGTCCGGCCAGTATTGAATGCCGCGTGACCAGCATCTTCGCGCTGCCGCCGAGCAAATGCGAGTTCGTCGCGGCACAAATTACCGGCGTGTATTTGCGCGATGAGTTTGTCACCGGGAGCGGCGGCTTTGACCCAATGGCGGCAGATTTGCTGGCGAGCATCGGGGCCGAAGATTACTTGTCGCTGAACGGCGAAACCCTGCACCTGCCCAAAACGTGGGGGTAGAGGCAAGAAGTCCCGCCATGAATGGCAGCTCTGTGGGCGCAGACGCCAACCGGTCTGCGACCGGAAATGCCGACTATTGACGCCGTTCTAGTTCTTTACCGCTGTTCTTGTTCCTCCGCACACCGTGCGCTTGGCGCTTCGCCCACAGACCTGCTATTCATGGCGGGGCACTCCCGGCGGGGTTCTTGTCTTTAAGTTTTACTTATGAATCTTTCCAGTCCTACCGCTGTTTCTGCTCTGCTGAAGCGCCACGACTTGCACCCGCGCAAGCGGTTTGGACAGAACTTTCTCGTGGACGGCAACACGCTGGCAAAGATTGTTGCCGCTGGGAAACTTGAACCCGGCGGCGCGGCGCTCGAAATTGGGGCGGGTCTTGGGGTGCTGACTGCGGCGCTTGCGGACGCTGTCACTGAAACGGGGCGGGTGGTAACAATTGAAGTAGACACCGATCTGCTGCCGGCGCTGGCGGAAACAGTTGGCGAAAAATCACAGGTGTCGGTTGTCACGGCAGACGCGATGGCGCTCGACTGGCCGCTGTTTTTAGACACCCATTTTGGCGAAATCAAGCCGTCGGTGGTCGCGAATATCCCCTATAATATCACGTCGCCGCTTTTGATAACCCTTCTCGAACAGCACGGGCGGTTTTCGCGGATTGTGCTGCTGGTGCAAAAAGAAGTCGCGGCACGGCTTGGGGCAAAAGCGGGAACGCCCGATTACGGTTCTTTAAGCGTTTTTGTTCAGTACCATGCCGAAGTCGAGACCATCGGCATTGTCTCGCGGCGCGTTTTCTTTCCGCCCCCCGATGTAGACAGCGCGATTGTCCGCCTAACCCCCCACATCACGCCGCCGGTAGATGTGCCGAGCGAAGCGCAGCTTTTCGCGATTGTCCGCGCGGCGTTCGGGCAGCGGCGCAAGGCGCTTTTGAACGCTCTCAGCGGGGACCCGTCTCTCGGCTGGGACCGGGACCGGGCAGCAGCGGCACTTCTGGCAGCGGGGATTGATGGGGGGCGACGGGGCGAGACTTTGACGCTTGCCGAGTTCGCGCTGCTGTCACGGCACTAACACGATCTTCCCGAACGCGCCCGGTTCCATAATCGCTTTATGCGCCGCCGCCGCCTCGGCCAGCGGAAACTCGCGAGCAACGATTGGGGTCAGCGTCCCGTTCGCAAAGCCGGCCCCAAGCGCGGCACGAATCTGAGTCAATTCGGCCTCGGTGGCGTTCATCAGGCTCAGGCCAAGGATGTTGGAATTGCGCTGCATGGTCAGGCGCGGGTCAATCTCAATCGGTCCCCGGCTGCCGATAATGACAACTCGGCCGTTTTGAGAAACGATCTCTAAATCTTTGAGGAGGTTGACATTTGCGAGCATTTCCAAAATTACATCCGGCCCTTTACCATCTGTGAGCGCTTTGACTTCTTCCAAATAGCCTTCTTGTGTGTGGTCGAGAACAGAGTTTGCCCCAGCTTCCAGAACCGCCGCTTTTCCCTTGTCGCTGCTTGCCGTACCGATCACCGTGAGGCCCGCCGCGCGGGCGATCTGCACAGCGGCAAGACCGACCCCGCCGCTTGCGCCATGTACCAGCACTGTCTCGCCCGGCTTCCCGCCGGCTCGCAGATGCAGAGCGTAGTAGGCAGTATAGTAGGGGACGTGGATCGCCGCCCCCTGGGCAAACGACAGCCGCTCGGGCAGAGGCTGCACCTGTGACGGACGGCAGAGGGCTTTTTCGGCATACGCACCGGTCAGTGTCCCAGCGGTGTAAACCCGCTGTCCAACCGTTACTCCCGCGACGCTTTCTCCAAGGGCTTCGATTATCCCAGCAGCATCAGATCCCGGCGTGTAGGGTAAGGGGCGCTGGCCGTACTTGCCGCCATGAATGTAAACGTCTACCGGGTTCACACCGGCCGCCCCGATTTTGATCAGCGCCTGCCCCGGCCCCGGCACAAGATCGGCAATCTCTTCCAGGCTCAACACTTCCGGCCCGCCGAACGCATTGACACGAATCGCTTTCATTGTCTAAACCTCCATCTCGTCCACATAGCACCAGCGCCAGTCCTCGCCCGGCTCAAGCGACTTCATAATCGCGTGCCGGGTCTGCTCGAAATGCTTGGTCGCATGCTTATTCTTAGACGAATCGCAGCACCCGACATGGCCGCACTCTAAACAAAGTCTCAGATGGATCCAGGTGTCACCACTTGCTAAACATTCCTCGCAGCCGTTCGGCGTGCGCGGGTCAACGTCACGAATCTGGCTTAAGTGTATGCAGTGCGTCGGCATGATACTGATCCTTCCTGCGGTCTGTTTCTGTTAACGATTAAATTGGTTCATTGCCGGCTGAATGCCGTCTGTCAGCCATAGCTCTAAAGCCGTGACTGCGCGGTCAATGCTTTCTTCGACGTCGGCAGCGTCACTGCGCCCGAAACGGCCCAGCACGAAATCAATCTGTACCGACGGGTCACGAGGCGCACCGACCCCAAATCGCAGCCGGGGGAAGTTTTGCCCGTGCAGGTGGGCAATCAGCGATTTCAGCCCATTATGCCCACCCGCCGAGCCTTCCGTTCGCAGGCGCAGCTTGCCGAGCGGCAGGGAAATATCGTCGGTGACAACTAATATGTCGGCCATTTCCAGCGGCTTCATCCGCAGGAACGCCGCGACTGACTGGCCCGACAGGTTCATAAATGTATGCGGCTTCATCAAGTAGACCCGGCTGCCCTCGACGCGCCCGTCCCCATTCAGTGCCTGGAAGTCGCGCTTCGTCACTGCAATGCCGTGCCGTCGGGCAAACGAATCAATCACCGCAAACCCGATATTGTGCCGTGTTCCCTCGTAATCTTTGCCGGGATTGCCCAGCCCAATAATCAGCTTAGTCGAAGTGTCCATGCGTGAGAAGCCCCCCAGCCCCCAATAATGGGGGAGATAGATTGGACAAAGGCATTCGCCATTCTTGTTTTGCTCCCCCATTATTGGGGGCCGGGGGGCAAATCCTACGAAAGCGTAATCTGCGCTTTGACCGAGGTCGGGGGCAGGTGAGAGGCGTAGTCAAACGCGGCGACGCTGTCGGCGAACGCGAATGTATCGGTGATCAGCGGCTTGACATCAATTTTGCCGTCGCCCATTAAGGCAAGCGCACGGGGGAACACATGGGCGTAGCGGAAAACGTGTTCGACCCGCGCTTCTTTAATTTGTGCGCCGACTACATCAT
>JAYVVR010000234.1:0-4498 GCA_043786835.1 Armatimonadota bacterium
AGCATCTCGCGGAGGCCTGGGACTCTAAAGAGCAGCAGCGGATCGAGCTTGCCCGGATTGCTGGCCTGTCCGCCGAAGACGCCCGCGCGGTTCTCATGAAAGATGTCGAAAACCAGGCCCGGCATGATTTGGCCCGGCTTGTGATGCAGATTGAAAACGAGGCCCGGACCGAGGGCGAAAAGCGGGCACGCTCGATTATCGCGACCGCCATCCAGCGCATTGCCTCCGACCATGTCTCGGAAACGACGGTGTCCGTCGTCCTGCTGCCGTCGGAAGACGTCAAAGGCCGGATCATCGGGCGCGAAGGCCGGAACATTCGGGCGTTCGAAACACTCACAGGAGTAGATGTCATCATTGACGACACGCCCGAAGCCGTCGTGCTGTCGTCGTTCGACCCGGTGCGCCGCGAAGTCGCGCGTCTCGCGCTGACGGCGCTGATTATGGACGGGCGGATTCATCCGGGGCGCATTGAAGAAACAGTCGCGAAGGCGCAGGAAGAAGTCGAGCAGAGTCTGCGCCTGGCGGGCGAGCGGGCGGTGATGGAGTCGGGCGTCACGGGGCTGCACCCGGAGATTGTCAAGCTCTTGGGCCGGATGCGTTACCGGACTTCTTACGGGCAGAATCTCTTAGACCATTCGATTGAAGTCTGCCATATTGGGTCCAGCATCGCCGCCGAGCTTGGCGCGAATGTGACGATTGCCAAGCGGGCGTCGCTCCTGCACGATTTAGGAAAAGTCGTGCCGGACTCGGAAGTGCCGCATGCGCTCTTGTCGCAGGAGCTGATGCTGCGGTACGGCGAAAGCGCCGCTGCCGCTCATGCCGCCGGGGCGCACCATGAAGAGATCCCGATGGACACGGTCGAAGACGTGATTGTCCAGCTTGCTGATGCGATTTCCGCTGCCCGGCCCGGCGCTCGCCGCGAAATGCTCGAAAGCTATGTCAAGCGTCTGCAAAAGCTCGAAGCGCTTGCCGACTCGTTCCCCGGTGTCGAGAAGACGTATGCCGTCCAGGCAGGCCGCGAGATCCGTTTGATGGTTCGCCCCGAAATGATTGACGATGCTTCGGCGCACAAGCTGGCCTATGACGCCGCGAAAAAGATCGAAGAAGAGATGGATTATCCGGGTCAGATCAAAGTGACGGTCATCCGCGAGACCCGCGCCGTCAACTATGCGAAGTAACTTAGGAAAGAGCGATGGATTATCGTGCGAATACTGATGCTCGGCGATATTGTCGGGAAAAGCGGTCGAGACGCTGTCCAGACAATGCTGCCGACACTGAACGAATTATATCAGCCGCATTTTGTGATTGTGAACGGAGAAAACTCGGCGGCGGGCCTCGGCATCACGCCGGACATCGCCCGGCGGCTTTTTGGCAGCGGCGTGGATGTCATCACACTTGGGAACCATACCTGGAGCAAGCGCGATATTATGGAATATCTCGACTATGAGCCGCGCCTGCTGCGTCCCGCAAACTATCCTGCCGGGACGCCCGGCAAAGGCTTCGGCACGTTTCCCTGCCGGTCTGGCGGCGGGCGGGTTGGAGTCGCAAACTTGCTTGGACGCGCGTTCATGGACGCCCTTGATGACCCGTTCCGGCTGGCCGACACGATCATGGAGTCGTTTCGGGGACAGACGGCCGTGTCGTTCTTTGACTTCCATGCTGAAGCGACATCCGAAAAAAATGCCTTCGGCTGGTACCTAGACGGTCGAGCAAGTGTCGTAGTCGGCACCCATACGCACACGCAGACCGCCGACGAGCGCATTCTGCCGCGCGGCACGGCTTATATCACCGATGTTGGCATGGTTGGCCCGCAGCATTCGATTTTAGGCATGAGCGCTCATGAAAGCGTCCAAAGATTTGTGACCCAGATGCCGCATCGTCTGGAGGTCGCGCCCGGCCCGGTCATACTTTGCGGTATTGTCGCCGACGCTGATGATAAAACAGGCCGGGCCTCCCACATCGAACGCATTCAGATCCGGGACATTTACTGAAAGGCGTGAAAGAGAGTCCCCCCGCGCCCCCAATAATGGGGGAGTCGGAGGGGATACCGATTGTGTCCATTCCGTTTGTGTCCATTCTGTGCTGCTCCCCCATTATTGGGGGTCGGGGGGACTCTCCCCTTCACGCCCGTTTATACTGAGGAAACCTACCATGCAAAAAATGCTTTTCTCTTCGCTGCTCGCGCTTTCGCTCTCGGCGCTGTTCGGCGCGGCCCATGCCGCCTCCGAAGTGCCGCTCTACGACGGCAAAACACTGTCTCAGGACAACATCACGGTCGGGAATTGGGGTGGGGGAACCGCCTCCGAAAGCACCGAGCTATTCTTGTTCGGCGGCCATTCGGTGAAAGTCACGACGCTTGACCCCTATCAAGGCGCAAAAATCTCGCTCCTGAAGCCGGCGGCGCTGGCCGGCACCGACCGGATGTTCCAGCTTACGCTCCAGCGCGGCCCGGTCACTCTTCATTACGATCCCCAGACCGTCCCCGGAGCAGTGCCGACCGGTCCAACGACAGCGCCCGGCGGTTATCCAGGTGGGGGTTACCCTGGCGGACCTCCCGGCGGCTATCCCGGTGGCGGTTACCCCGGCGGACCTCCCGGCGGCTATCCCGGCGGACCTCCTGGCGGCTATCCGGGTGGGGGCGGATTTGGTGCACCGGGTGGAGGTTACCCCGGTGCCGGCGGTTATCCGGGCGGTGGCGGCTTCAGCGGGCGCGGGCAGCGGCGTGGGGGGGGTAATCGCGGCGGTGGGCGCGGCGGACGCACCACCGGCGTGGCGACGCCGCTTATCCCGCTGATCTCCAAGCTGCGGCTGCAATTCACACTGGCCGACGGACGCAAGGCCGACATCGTCGAGCCGATCCCGACCGTTTCCGATACGGTCGCTGGTGACGGCTGGTACAGTGTCAATGTACCGATTTCCGCACTGAAGTTCGGCCCTGGCGGTGCGGCAATGCTGCAAAGTGTCACGGTCGGCGGCGACAATTACGGGGTGTTCTTTATTGGACGGATGCAGCTTGCCCCCTTAGCGGCCCCGCCTGCTGAACCCGCAAAGCCCGCCGCCGATGACAACGCCGCCCCGGACAATCCGAATGCCCCCCGGCAGTTCGGCCCGATGGGTCAGCCCAATCCCGGCGGTTTCGACGCACGTGGACGCGAAGAATAATGTCTTATGGCGCTTCCCATTCAGCAGCCCGACACTCTCACCGATGACCTGGACTCGGTTACAATGCCGCGCCGGCGCGGGCCGGTAACGGCACTTCTCGTGTCGCTTCGGCCCAAGCAGTGGGTCAAAAACCTGCTGCTATTTGCCGGGCTGCTGTTTACGCTGGACCAGCACCATACGGTCCGGCAGTTCGGGGAAGTTGTTCTTGGCTTCCTGCTGTTCTCGGCCTTGTCCAGCGTTGTCTATCTCATCAACGATCTGGCCGACCGGGAAAGCGACCGGCGGCACCCGAAAAAATGCCGCCGGCCCATCGCTTCGGGAGAACTTTCGCCGACACTTGCGCTGTCCGCCGCGGCTGTCCTCGGTCTCGCCGGTCTCGCCGGCGCGTTTCTGCTCGGCACTCGTTTCGGCACCATCGCTCTGCTGTACTTTGTCGTCACGGTCAGCTACACATTCAAATTTAAGCATATCGTCATTTTAGACGTGCTGGTGCTTGCCGCCGGCTTTGTCTTCCGGGCCGTCGCCGGGGCATTTGTCATTAATGTCGGCATTTCCCCATGGCTTGTGCTGTGTACGCTGATGCTGGCCCTGTTTCTCGGTCTGTCCAAGCGCCGGGCCGAGTTGATTTCGGTGCAGCTTTCGGGAACTCCCGGAACCCGGCGCATCCTCGAAGAATACTCGCCGGCCCTGCTTGACCAGATGATCGTGATTGTGACCTCGGCGTCACTGATGTCTTACTCCCTCTATACGATTACGTCCCCGATGGCCCAGACCCATCACTACCTCATGCTGACCATCCCCTTTGTTATCTATGGCATCTTCCGTTACCTCTATCTCATGCACCGGCATTCCCTCGGCGAGTCTCCCGACGCGGTTCTGGTCGAAGACAAACCGATGCTTGTCAACATTCTGCTCTGGGGCCTGACCACCGCCCTGATTGTAACCCACACGATTGACAAGCTGCTGCCGCGTTAATCAACGACTCTTCAGTTTCTGTGGGCGGTTGAAACCGCAGCAACGAGGGCGCGAAACCTGCCTTCGCAGGTTAATACGGAGGTCCGGACTCGGAGTCCGCGAAGACGGGCTTTGCGCTTTTGTTATAGCGGTTTCAACCGCCTACAGGAGTCTAAGGCGCACTACTTACGACAGCAAACGCGCAACTTGTGCTTCCCAAGTCCCCGCGACCTCGACCCCGTATTCTTTGACCCCGCCGGTTGCCTCCGGCCCGGTCAGAAGCGGTAGGGACGCACGCTTGGTCCCGTCTCCGGCTAACGCCGCCGCTTCGTCCGTAACAAAATGGAGTGCAACCCCCGCTCGGTCCTGGTCGGTTGTGTTG
>JAYVVR010000235.1:0-4492 GCA_043786835.1 Armatimonadota bacterium
CTTCGCGGGCGGCAGTCCAGGCGGGCGGAATGCTGCCGCCTCCTGCCGACAGCACGACGATCCCGCCGACCATCGCACAGGTCGTATCTCGGTCGCCGAGGCCGCTGACCGTCAGCCAGAGCGCTTCTTCGTAGCTGCCGAGCTGCCCGCCCACGCACCAGAGGGCAAACGGGCAGGTATCCTGCGCCGAAATGTCCCTCCCGCTGCCGAGCGCGGACATCGCCAAAACCACCGATGCCGAGGGGTCTAAAGCGCGGGCATGGCGGATCTTTTCGCGAACAACGCTGTCCGGCACAAACGCCAAGATCCCATCCAAAAACTCCTGACGGCTCGGGTACGGCCCACCAGCACACCGCGCGGCAATCGCCGCCCCGACAGCCACGGCAATCGCCCCGGCAGTCGCTTCCGGGTGAGCATGGGTGACGACGCTTGACTTCGCAGCATTTTCGACTACTAATTCCAAGTCATCGGCAAAATACGCGCCGACAGGTGTGACCCGCATCGCCCCGCCATTGCCGTAAGACCCCTGCCCCTCAAACAGCAGCGGAGCCATCTCCGGCCACTTCCCGCCCTGCCACAGCTTCGGCAGCAGCCAGTGCATCGCACCGCCGTAGCCGCGCCGAGCATCGTACCTGGCCCCAAAGCTCATGGCGAGAATGTCCTGGTTGATTTTATCGTACTGCCGCAAGATAGACACGACCGACAGCGCCATTTGCGTGTCGTCGGTAAAGTACCATTCCGGCTCCGGCAGGGTCCGCGCTTCAATCAGATCGTTGACTTTGTACGGGTCAACAAAAAACTGTTCTCCGAACGCATCGCCGACAGAAAGCCCTTCCAGGGAAAGCAGGGCGCGGGCAAGGCGGTCGGCAGGTTTTGATGAGGGTGTCATGGGCGATTCCAAACAGCAAACAGGGCGGCCCCATTTGGCCGCTCCCCAGTGCACCCGAGTTTGCGTGTTTTATACGCTATTTACGAAATGCTTATTTGTGGTCGTGTACGACATTCGGGTCGGACGGCATGGCACCCATCAGGCCACTGTCCATATCGCCCATTATCGCGGCGGCATTTTCGCTGACACGGCGGCGGTCTTCGGCGGACAGCAGAGCCGCGCAGGGAGTGCCGAAGCGGGGGCGGGCGAACGGCAGGTGCGTGTCGCCGCGAGCAAGAATATGTGCGCTGTTGGTCATGCCGGTAACCAGATCAGTCGTTTCCGGTCCATCGCCGCCCCACTAGGTCCACGAGCGGGCATTGCAGAAATGGCCGACGAACGAGCGGCGTACCCGGTCGGTCGAAAAGTTTTTCTTAGACCGATGAAGGATATGGCCGCCGAAAAAGACGACGTCGCCGGCTTTCGCCGAAACCAAAATCTGGTCGTAGCGATCCGCAATTTTTGCCAGGTCGTTAGACTCGTCGTCGGGATTGCTGACACCGGACACTTGGGTGATGCCGTCAATCGCATTGCCGTACCCGGCATGGTCACGCGGCGGATAAACCGGCTCGGCATTCGAGCCTTTCGCCATCCACATTGCGCCGTTCATCTCATCGGCGTCATCAATCGCGATCCAGGCGCCGCACAGTGAGTCCGGCTGGGTGGGGATATAGAAGCTGTCCTGATGCCAGCCCTGCCCCGGCTTGCCGGCAGGCTTCAGGAACAGCATGGACTGAAGCGCAAGGATGTCCGGCCCCGTCAGAACTTCCAATACATCGAGAACACGCGGGTGGAGCAGGTACCGCTCATGCAGCTCAAGCTGACGGTGAAGCATATGGATTCGCAGGAAATACTGGGCTTTTTCGTCGGGCGACAGATGCACGGGGGGCGCTTCCAGACCCTGAACAGCAGTGCCGCTTTCCGGCTTGCTGCCGGCCTCCATCTGACGGGTCTGCTGGGGGAGCTTGCCCTGCATGAGATCATCGGTGTGCCGCCGCAGCTCGGCGATTTCGGCGGGCGAAACCAGGTTTCTAACGACCAAAAAGCCATCGCGCCGGAATTTGACATATTCGTCAACAGAGACCGAATAGCGGTCATGTGCCGGAAGTGCGTATATCGCGTTGTCTATCGCCGCCGGTTCGACGGCGGGCCGGTCAGGAATGCTACTCATAAAAGCTGCCTCTTTTTGCGTTCCGATTGAGATGCTCTATTGTAACAGTGATGGTTTTATTGCGCCATAGCGAACATTGGTGTATTTGTTCGGAAGCAATATCAAAAATAGGCATAATTCTCATGGCAGCAGCAGCCGCGTGACCTGCACAAGCTGCGGTAGGGCGATAACTTCCCCAGCCTGGGCGCGGCGGCGAAACTCACGCGGCGGCAGGCCGCAGGCGGACTTGAAGAGGCGGGAAAAGTGAAACGGGCTGGCAAAGCCGCACAGCGCGGCAACTTCGCCGACAGGGTAATTTGAGCGGGCGAGCAGCGCGGCGGCGCGGTCCAGTCGGGCTAGCCGAACAGTCTCCGCCGGGGAGTGGCCGACGGATGATTTGAACAGACGGCAGAGATGCTCAGGGGTGACGCAGGCCGCGTCCGCAAGGTCGGCAAGTGTCAGATGGGCCGCCGGGTCAGCGTCAAAACGGCGAAACAAAAACGCGCAGGCCGTTTCAACGGCTGTGGGCCACGCTTCAGGCGGCAGCCGTTCCGCCGACTGGTTTCCTGTACGGAACACCGCCACCATCATCCTAATCGCTTGAAGGCATGACTCGAGGTCGCCGTGTCCCAGCCATGTCAGCAGGTGCCGGAACAGGGGCGGCAGGATATCGCCTTCGGCGGCGGGCCGTGCCAGCGGCCACTCTTCCCAACCGGGCGGCGGATGTGCCATGCCGAAGTGGAAAAAGCCGTGCCGGGTTCGGCGTTCTCGGTCCCACTGAAAGGAGTCCGTCGCACCGGGCCGGCACAACATAACAGACCCCTCGGCGGCCGCGACTTCCAAGTCTCCCCAGCGGTACAGCGCCTCGCCTTGAATCAACCAGACAAACTCCCAGTCCACCATTGAGCGCGGTCCGAACGACGCCCCCGGCGGGTAGGAAGCCACTCCGAAGATCGCCGGAAGTGTGATCCCAAGATCGTTCATGCGGTTAGGCAGCGTCTTCCGCCTGAGCGGCCCACAGCATCCCGCGAGTCATCAGCGGCAGGACTTCTTTTTGGGCGACAATATCGGCATGGTGTCCGAGGGCATTGTACGCGACCCGGCCCTGTCCGTAATACTTGGTCCAGATGACCGGCATATCGAACTCGCCGTTCTTTACATGAGGCCCGTCGGCGACCGGAAAATGCGTCACGGCCAGCGTTTTGTTCGCCGGATCAACGTGCATATAATACTGCTCGGACTTAACGGCAAACTCGGCGGGCGAGCCTGCCGTAATAAAATGGCTGGGGTCCGTAATACGAACCGTGTAGTCAACGCCGTCGTTGCCCGGATGCGCAACCCACTGCCCACCGGTCATGAATTGGTATTCGGTGTCCACGCGGAACGAATCGCACATACCGCCGTGACAGCCCGCGATCCCCACCCCACTTTTGACCGCTTCCAGCACCGGCGTGAGCTGCTCGCCGGTAATCGTGCCCATCGTCCACACTGGAACAATCAAAGAAAGCTGCTTCAGCTTGTCACCGTCCGTAAACGCATCCAGCGTATCCGATACTTCGACTTGAAAGCCCTTTTCGGTCAGCTCCCGCCGAAAAATCTCCGCGACCTGCTCCGGCTCATGGCCGTCCCACCCGCCCCAAACAATCAGCGCCTTGCGTCCGTTGATATGTGCCAATTTTTATTCTCCTGAGTTATTATTTTACCATTTTGCTACCGAAGATAAGACGCGCCGTTGACGTCAAAGATGTTCCCGGACAAGTAGCCAGCGGCGTCGGTGACGAGAAACCCGACGAGTGCGGCAATATCGGCAGGAAGCGCAACCCGGCCTAGCGGGATTTCGGCGACAATCTGCTCACCACGCTCCGCCAGCGCTTCGGAAGCCATGTCGGTTTCAGTCCAGCCCGGCGCGATCCCGAAGCAGCCGATGCCCGTCTTTCCCAACTCGATAGCCAGCGATTTGACAAAGTTGATCTGTGCGGCTTTCGATGCGCCGTAGCCTGAGAACCCTGCCTCGCCCCGATGGCCTGCCCGCGACGAAATCTGAATAATCCGCCCCCACCCCGCCTCTGCCATCGCCGGGGCCAGTTGGTACGCAAGCTCTGCGCCTGCCCAAAAGTTGACCTGCATCTGCCGCCGCATTGCCCCATGCCAATCTCCAAAGCTTTCAGACGCAAGTATCGGCGTCGGCTCATAGATGCCAGCATTATGGATTAGAACGTCTACGCGCCCGCCTAAAACATCGAGCGCATCTTCGCCGAGTGCCTTAGCCGCGACTGCATAGCACAAGTCGGCGGCAATGAGGGCATGACCATCGCCCGGAAGTTCGCGAAGTGTGTCATTTGCCGCCGCAATATTAGCATTGTAATGCACGGCGACCCGAAAGCCGGCCTGGGCAAGCTGAATCGCAATCGCCC
>JAYVVR010000236.1:0-4487 GCA_043786835.1 Armatimonadota bacterium
ATCCCCCGCCACAAAGCGCACCTTCAAAAGCGCCTGCCGCTCCCAGGGTTCCGCCCACGATTCATAGTAGGCTCGGCACGATTTGAGAGATCGCGAGACCGGTCCGAACCGGCCTTCAGGCCGCAGGCGCAGGTCCACTCGAAAGACAAACCCGGCGTTGGTCGGCTTGGCAAGCGTATCCCGCACCGTCTCGCCAAGCTTGATTGCCTCGGCAGCAGGCATGTCGTCGCCGTGGACAAAGATCAAGTCGATGTCCGACGCATAGTTCAGCTCGCGCCCGCCCAGCTTGCCGAGCGCAAACACCGCAAACGCCGGGTCATCCAGCTTCCGTTCTTCCAAGCTCATCTGCAAGGCCATCCGAACACAGACATCGGCGAAGTCACTGATGGCTTCGATTGTCTCCGGCACGTCGGCAAATCCCAGCAAATCTCGCGCCCCGATACGAAGCACTTCCGGCGGCTTGAACCGGCGCAGAGCATCCCGGCAGGCATTCGGCGTCTTGCCAATCCCAACTCGCCGGGACAAATCCGCCCAGAGTGCATCAACACCCCGCCCCCGGTCCCGGATAGTGGGATTCGTCAGGACTTCCAGATACTCAGGGTTTGCGATTAACAATTCTGCAAAAAACTGGGACGCCGCAAACAACGTCAGCAGCATCGCCGCCGCTGCCGGATAACTTATCAGTGTTCGGTACCCCGCCGCCCGGCTGCCGACCGCGTCCGCCCAGCGTCCGAGATTTGCGACCGCCCGGTCCGGGTCCGCGCTTTGCTGTAGCACCGGGACAACAACAGCCAACAGCCGCTCAAAGTCGCTGTCGGGGACATCATGCCCCGCCATCCCCTGCAAAGTCCGGCACGCCTGACCCGCGTCTTCCAGTCCCAGTTCCGCCAGTGCAAGCGGCGTCAAATCGGCATAAGTTTCGAGAGGCATAAACAAAGTGTACCCGACCCTGCCCCGGCTTAGCGCCCGTAGGGGCGCTGCTTGCCGCGCCCACTTGCCTTTGCGACGGACAGCAAAAGTCGCGATTGACACCACTCGTAAGCCGTGATACAATAGAGGACAGACGCAGAACGCGGGCGTCTCCGACGAACTGCTACGGCTTGCTGTCAGGAGAAACTTATGCTTTCACTCTCTGCGCCCCGTCGTCTCTGCACCCCGTCGCTTCTTTGCTCCTCGTTTTGCTCTTCCTCCCGCTAACCGCTTTCGCCGGGACATGGCAGGCACGGGCCAACGACCCGGCCTATGCCTGCACCGGGCCGGGGTCCAACAGCACTCTCCAACCCCCAAACGGGGTCGAGGTAACAGCGGCGGCGACAACATTCTGGTCGGTCAGGGCTGCACGGCGAGCCTCAGCAATATCCCGGTACCCGGCGCAAAGGTGACTTATCAATGGTCGGTCAGCAGCACCACGTTCCAGGATTGGGAGCCGACTACGCCAGCTTTTCCGAACGCTACCCCGCCAAAAGCAGCTAATCCAAAAGCTTCCTACTTAGTTGGCGGCCCCGGCCTTCTGACAAACTTCACAGCTCATTGGTAAAAGAACCAACAAATTATTTCATGTTACAAGGAGATAAGGGACATTTCAATGAGAACAAATAACATTCTGGCTCACTACACTACTTTGGCACTCTTGCTCAGTGTAGGATGTCTTTCCGAGAACAAGCCCGTGCAAGCTCAAGTAAGTGAGCATGTGCGACTGCCGTTATCACCGCAGTCACGAGCCTCAGCAAGCTACGCGGGACAACTGAACCAAGATGCTGCCGCCGCTTTGCATTCTGGAAGATACGCAGATGCAGAATCAGATGCGCAAGAGTCAATACAAGCCTCACCTATCTTTTGTGGTGTTCCCAAAGAGATACTTGCAGAGTCACTTGACGCGCAAGGCAGATCTCAGGAAGCACTCCAAGTGTACAAGACTATAATTAAACGTTTCGACCGCCAGCCTCGCAACCTGTTGCCCTACGCCCAGTTGCTGCTGAAATCTGGGCAGTGGACAGAAGCTCTTGCTGTTTACAATCAGGCACTTCCGCACCTGCCGGACATTGGCTCGCACCCGGAGACGCCGGTTGTACATGACGGCGATTTAATGAGAGCAAACAGCCACTTCTCAGCCGATGTGCCGGAGCCTGCGGCATTGGCGACAGCCCTTCATATCGCCCGTGGTATGGTCTATAATGTGACGCCGAGTTGGGTAGGTGAGGCACAGGATACGGAAGCGATGGCGGAGTATGGGAAGGCGCTGCAGCTTGCGCCGAACAATGCTCTGACAAACTATTACTACGGAGCCGGTTGGCAGAAGTTAAGCCCAACCGAACGGACGAAGTTCGGGACGGTGCAACAGGCGAAGGCCGCTCTGCAAAAGGCCGAAAAGACGGGCAATGCCGGTGTGAAGGCGGCGGCGCAGAAGGCCCTGAAAGAGTTAGGGTAGACGCCGAATAAGTTGCAGAAGCAGCCCGGTCTCAAACGCGTGGGGCCGGGCGTTTTTGCGTCTGGTGCTTAACGGGACGGCAGCAGGGGGAGGGCAAAGCGGCGGGCGGGGACTGCGGGGGCGAACAGCGGCGTAAGTTCGGCGGCGGCAATCGAGCGGGGGGCACTGGGGAGGCCGAGGATGTGGTCAATTAAAGCGTCCTCGCGGATGACTAAGACGGTGGGGCGGGTTAATTCCAGTTCGGCCCCGGCGCGGAAGACGGCGGCGGTGTGGATGGGGACCTGGATGTCGCATTCTACTAAATAATGGGCGACAGACTTAGCAGCGCGTTTAAGCTGGCGCGAGACACTGCTTTTCAGAGGCCGCCGGGGGCCGTCCGGCGGCAGCGAAAACCAGGCGTCGCCGACGCAGGCGTAGCGGCCCGTGTAGGTCTTGACTTCAAGGACGAGAATGCCGGCGGGGCCAAGCACGAGTAAGTCTAAGTCGCCCTGACGGGTGCCGGGGACGACGAAGTTTGCAATGGCCGTGTAGGGTTCGGGCAGGGTCCGCAGAGTGTGCAGCACGGCTTCCTCGCCTTCCGCGCCCCGGTGCCAGCGGTTGTGATTTCGCAGAGCGCGAACGCCCGCCTGCACCCCGCCGAGGCTTAAAAACGCGGCGGCGGCGAAGGCGTAGCCGCCGAAGTGGGCGGCCTGGGTCCAGAGCAGCACACCGCCTCCAACGCCTCCGACGGCGAGCGCCCCTTCAATCCGCATGACATGGTCGGCATGGCGCGGGTGCCGAATGACTTTCATACACTTTTAACTTTCATACACTTTTAACTTTCATACTGTCATTATAGGCGCACGGGCGGCGAGGCTGTAGGGGGCCGGGACGCAAAAAGTCCGGTCCCGTTCTAGAATGGGGCCGGACTTTTTGCGTATATATTCATGCTGTCGCACTTTCGGAGGCGAGGCTGCCATGCACAATGTGTGTTGTGTGCGAAGGCCCTTTGCTTTGCGTCCCTGCGTTTCCCCAGGTTTGCCTTTGTCGAGCAGCGATTGGCGTGTCAGACAATCAAGATTATCGGCAAAAGTACAAGGGAAGTTACCCCAACAAATACGGGTTTATTCGGCAGACGCTGCGTTTCCACTTGCTTGGCATAGTTTCTGCAAGAAAGAAAAGCACGCTTCGAGCGGAACAAAACACCAAGAAGCAGCCTCTCAAACGAAGTTAGACCCGCACCTAGAAGGACATGCAGTAATGAACATTTTTTCCAAGACAACTCTCATCCTGACCGCATTCGCCGGCCTCACGACCCTGACCGCGCTGCCTGCCTCCGCCCAGGCAGCGCCGTTCTCGTTCTTTGGAACCGGCGTGGATGCAAGCGGCACTCCGCTGCCGAGCGGCACACCCGGCGACCCGCACTACATGCTGACCACGAACCCGGAAGGCACGTCCAGCCAGATCCAGGTGCTGACTTCGGCTTACGGCTTCCCCATTGTCCAGAACGCCTGGATCGGCGACAGCGCGACGTCGGCGTGGATTGCTCCCACCAATGACCCGTTTGTCGGCCTAAAGCCCGGCGGCCTCTATGACTATCAAACAACATTCGATCTTACGAACTTCGACCCCGCTACCGCATCGCTGTCAGGCAGTTGGGCTATGGACAACTACGGAACAATCCTCTTGAACGGGGTTGACACCGGCAACACCTGGAGCAGCAACAACGCTTACGGCACATTCGCCATCAATAGCGGCTTCCAATCCGGCCTGAATACCGTAGACTTCCTGATCGTAGACGACGGCTCCGGGACGACCGGCCTGCGTGTAGACGGCGTTTCCGGCAGCGCGAACCCCGTTCCCGAAGCCTCGACCACCGTCTCCTTCGGCCTCCTGCTGGCTTTGGGCCTCGGAGCCGCCGTGATCGCCCGCCGCAAGCGTACAATCGCCGCCTAGTCTTTGGATTGCTTCGACACAGAAAACGCCTGGCCTCAAATAAGAGGCCGGGCGTTTTTACGTCTCGGTTCACTTGACAAAATCGGGGAACGCTCGTAGAATAGCTATATGAAACTTTGCTTTT
>JAYVVR010000237.1:0-4484 GCA_043786835.1 Armatimonadota bacterium
CTGGCGGTCCCGCTCCCTGCCGGCAAGTACCTGGTGCTGGGCTATGGGGCCGGGGTGAACGTTCCAAGCGGCGCGTTTGATCTGTACCTGCCGTTTTCCGGTGATGCCAGCTTTGGGTCCGGCACGGACAAGCGCTACATGGTCGCCTCACCGGGCAATGCCGACAACGTGCTGACGGTCGGGGCCTACAACTTCCGCAATGGCTGGGCCAATGCCGACGGTAAGCAGACGACATTCAACCTGGCCCTCGGCGACCTGGCCGACTACTCCAGCCCCGGCTTCCGGCGCGGCGGCGCGATCAAGCCGGACCTCTCCGCCCCCGCGACTTACATGATCTCGCCGCTGGCTCCCGGCTCTGAGATGAGTCAGGACAGCGACAAGCAGCCCGACACGGCCCATATCACGGCAGATGGCTTCCACCTGGCCTGGTCGGGCACCAGCGCCGCCACCCCCTATGTGGCGGGTGTCATCGCCCTGATGCTGCAAAAGAACCCCACTCTGGACGCCGCCCAGATTAAGGACATCCTGACCAAATCGGCTGCCCAGGACGCCTTCACCGGCGCGGTCCCCAACATCCAGTGGGGCTGGGGCAAAATCGCCCCCGCCGCCGCCATAAAGGCGACCCCGCCCGCCAAGTGAGAGGCGAGAGAGGTCGGAGGCATCCGCCTCCGTCCTCTCTTCCCGCTCCCACTCGAAAGCGAAGCCTACCGATGAGTTGCTCCATTCGCTCCATCGCCTGCACCCTCTGCCTGCTGCTCTGCGGCACTCGGCTTCACGCCCAGACGCCGCCTGCTCCGCCGCCCTCTGCTCTCCTAACCGATCCACAGGCACAGGCTCACCGCGATGCCGCCGCCGCATTGGCGGCAAAGTACGACTACGCCGGGGCCATCCAAGAATATCAGCAGGCATATCTGCTGGACAAAGTTTCACACCTGCAAAATGCTGGAACTGACCTAAACGACATTGGCGCTGTTTATAACCACCTGAGCCAATACAACACAGCCGTTGATTTCTTCCAGCAGGCGCTGGCCATCGAGCGAGAAGTCAAAAACAAGAACGGCGAAGCCACTCTTCTCAATAACCTGGGGTCGGCCTATGACAGCTTGAGCCAATACGACAAAGCGATTGATTTCTTTCAGCAGGCGCTGATCATCAATCGAGAAGTCAAAAGCATGGCAGGAGAAGCCGGGACACTCAACAATTTGGGAATAGCTTATGATAACCTGAGCCAATATGACAAGGGAATTGATTTCTTCCAGCAGGCGCTTTTCATCTTTCGCGAAATCAACAGCACAGCAGGAAAAGCCGCTGCACTCAGCAACCTGGGATATGCTTATGTTCACCTCAGTCAGTACGACAATGCCATTGATTTCTATCAGCAGGCACTGGCTATCGAGCGACAAGTCAAAAACAGGCTAGAAGAAGCCGGTATCCTCAGCAATATTGGCGACGCCTACACCCGTCTGGGCCGATACAACAAAGCCATAGGCTTCTTCCAGAAGGCACTAAGTATCGAGCGGGAAGTCAAAAGTCGGGCAGGGGAATCCATCACCCTGAACAATCTGGGATCGGCTTATATTCATCTGGGCCGGTATGACAAGGGCATCTATTTCTTCCAGCAAGTGCTCATTATCCAACGTGAGATCAAAGATAGGGCCAGAGAAGCCACTGCATTGAACAATTTGGGGGCAGCCTACAGCAACCTGAGCCAGCAGGACAAAGCCATCGCCTTTTATCAGAAAGCACTGACCATCCAGCGAGAAATCAAAGATCAGGATGGCGAAGCCACTACTCTCAACAACATCGGCGCAGTTTATGGCTACCTGAGTCAGTATGACAAGGCTGTTGATTTTTATCGGCAGGCACTGACTCTCCGGCGCGAGATCAAGGATAGAGCCGGGGAAGCAGGTACTTTGAATAATTTGGCGGGAGGATACAAAGGCCTAAGTCAATATGATAAAGCCGTCGACTTCTATCAGCAGGCACTGGTCCTCTGCCGCGAAGTGAAAGACCAAGAGGGAGTAGGAAATACCCTCAGCAATTTAGGAGATGTCTATATCAGCCTGAGCCAGTATGACAAAGCCATCGGCTTTCTCCGGCAGGCACTTTTGATCGACCGAGAAATCCATGCCAGGGACAGAGAAGGGATCACCCTCAACAATTTGGGACAAGCCTACGAGGGTTTAGACCAACACGCCAAGGCTATTGACTTCGATCAGCAGGCCCTCGCGATTGAGCGAGAAATCAAAGACAGAAATGGCGAAGCCACTACTCTCAGCAACATTGGCGGAGCCTACGACAGCCTGAGCCAGTATGCTAAGGCTATCGGCTTCTATCAACAGGCATTGGCTCTCCGGCAGGAAATCAAGGATCGGGCTGGGGTAGCCGTCACCCTCAATGACCTGGGATATTCTTACAGCAGCCTACGCCGGAACGCCAAAGCCATTGATTTATACCAGCAGGCACTGGCGATCCACCGAGAAGTCAAAAACAGGGAGGGAGAGGCGGCGACTCTCGGTAATCTCATGTTCAGCTGGAAAGCTTCAGGCACAACCGGGCTGGCGATTTTTTACGGCAAGCAGGGCGTCAATGTCTACCAGAGTATTCGGGCTGACCTTCGCATGATGGATCAGAAGACGCAGAAGACTTACCAGGCATCCAACGAGAAAACTTACCGCACCCTCGCCGAGATGCTGATCTCGCAAGGCCGTCTGCCCGAAGCGCAGCAGGTATTGGGGCTGCTCAAAGTGGAAGAGTATTTCGACTTCGTCCGCCGCGATCCCACGCAGGCCCCGGCCAACACCCTCCTCGCCCTGACCACGCGCGAAGCACCCTGGGAGGCGCGGTACCGGCAGATCGCCAATCATGTCACGGCGATCGGGACCGAGCAGGCAGAGCTACAGGCCGCGCTCAGAGCGCAGGTCAAAGCCGGCAAACCGATCAGCACACAAGACGGGCAGCATTTGGCCGCGCTCACCAGCGATCTGGGTGTCGCCAAACAGGCCTTCAATCGGTTCCTGACGGAGCTAGACACCACCGCGTTCGTGGATCACAAAGAGGCCCATGTCAATGCCGCCGCACTTCAGGATGCCATCGGCCTGGAAAGCGATCTGCGGCAGATGGGCCAGGGCGCAGTCGCCCTTTACACGCTGGTCGGACAGGACAAGTACCGCGTCCTACTCGTCACCCCCACGACGCAGAAGGCCGAAGAATATCCGATCACGGCGGTGGAGCTTAACAAAAAAGTCCTCGCCTTCCGTCAGGCCCTGCAAGACCCACAGGCCGACCCACAGCCGCTGGCGAAAGAGCTTTACACGATCTTGTTCTGCCATGGCAAGTTGGCACAGGACTTAGCGGGCGCAAAGGCGCAGACACTGATGTGGTCGCTGGATGGCACGCTGCGCTACCTGCCGGTCGCGGCCTTGCATGACGGCCGGCAGTACCTGGTCGAAACGTACCGCAACGTCGTGTTTACCCCGGCCAGCAACGCCCGGCTCAAAGACGCGGTCAGCCCGAAATGGACCGCATTGGGATTAGGCGTCTCCAAAGCCCACCATGTTACCCTCGGCGGGGCGGAGGGCGAGGCAGGGAGTCGCGGCTCAGATTTCCCAGCCCTACCCGGCGTGGTCGGTGAGCTGCACGGCATCATCCAGGGAGAATCCGGGGCAGCGTCCGGTGGGGTGCTGCCGGGTGCGGTCGAACTAGACGGTGCCTTCACGCAGTCGGCCATGACCTCGGCGCTGCTGCTGGGCAATTATCCCCTAGTGCATATCGCCAGCCATTTCCGGTTCGTGCCGGGCGACGAGACAGCATCTTACCTGCTGCTAGGGGACGGGACGCCGTTGAGTTTGGCGCAGATCAACGCCCTGCCGAACTTCTTCAGCGGGGTGCAGCTCTTGACGCTCTCGGCCTGCAACACGGCCAGCGGCGATACCGGGGCGGACGGCAAAGAAGTGGAAGGGTTCGGGGTGCTGGCCCAGCGGCAGGGAGCGGAAGCGGTTCTGGCAAGCCTGTGGGAAGTGGCGGATGCCAGCACACCGAAGTTGATGGAGGAGTTTTACAGAGGCCGGGAGGCGGTCGCGGGAACTTCCAAGGCGGCGGCGCTGCAACAGGCCCAGTTGTCTCTGCTGCACGGGCCGGACGCCGGAAGTGTCGGCGACACAAAGAGCCGTGCCACGGAGGCTGTCAGCGCCTCCCGCAGCCCGGCCGGCACACCGTCTTTTCCCCGCGACCCGAAGGCCCCCTATGCCCATCCCTTCTACTGGGCACCATTTATTTTGATCGGCAACTGGAGATGAGGCAACTGGGGGCCTTTGCTCGCCTCCGTTCCCTTTTTGCAAGCCCATTTGAAAGCGAAGCCTACCGATGAACTGCCCTGTTCGCCCCATCGCCTGCATCCTCTGCCTGCTGCTTTGCGGCAGTCGGCTTCACGCCCAAACCCTGCCGGTTCCCCCACCTGATCCACAGGCGCAGGCCCATCGCGA
>JAYVVR010000238.1:0-4477 GCA_043786835.1 Armatimonadota bacterium
CACAAGTTCGCCGCGTGGCTGTCGTAGCCTAAACCACCTAATGAAAACCTGCTGGCTTTTACTATTTCTCCTAATCGTCTGCGCCGCCGAAGCGGATGCCGACCGTGACATCGTCTACTCGGCCCGCTACTATGCGCCGCCCGCCAGTCACCGGACGAGCCACGAACATATTTACCGCATCAATCCGGACGGAACCGGCAAAATGCAGCTCACGTTCGGGGCCGGCGACGAAGAAAGCCCAAAGTGGTCGGCGAACGGTCGGCAGATCACGTTTGTCGCCTACCGGGCAAACTCTTCGGCGGCCCTACTGTGCCGAATGAACGCAGATGGAGGCAGTCAGCGAGTCTTGAAACCGCTCGGCGAGAATGAAACCCTGCCCGTGCCGCCGACGCCGGGCTATCGTCTCGAAAATGCCGACCCGGCGACTGACACGGGGACCGCAACGCATACACTCATTAATCTGAAAACAAACAAGCGTCTGGTTTTGCCTGTGCCGCCGGACGATCAATGGCTCGGAATACTCCTGCCAATGCCCGGTGCTGATTTGGTGTATGCTTCCAACAACCACAACAGCACAGTAGGCACGGATTATTTCTTCTACCGCCTCAATCCTGCGGCTGGGAAATTGCGGTATCTGACCGAGGGCCAATTTCTTGCCTGGGCGCCCGACGGGTCGCGCTTTTGCGTTGCACCGGGCAAGGACACGACGCCGTATCAAAAGCGCAAGGTGCCGTATTCAGTGCAGTATTATGGTCAAACCGTGGCTCAGTATCAAATGGTTTGGTCTGCACCGCTGTATGTCCGCGCTGCAGGCGGCGGCAAGATGCAACAAATCACGCCCCGGCTTTCGTATGTAGACGGAGCCGACTGGCGGAAAGCAAGATAATCTCTCATGCCTCTTTGGAGACTGCCCTGGCTGGCCTTTCTGCTGGCCCTCATTCTCAGCTATCTATTGACCCCCGTGGTCGGCAGGCTGGCGACGCGCTTCGGCGCGGTGGCCGTGCCGCGCGAGCGGGATGTTCATAGCAAGCCGCTGCCGCGCTGGGGCGGACTGGCGATGTTCGGCGCGTTTATCATAACTTTGGGCCTCGTTTACTGGTACCACACGCTGTATCATGCTCAGTATCCGTGGACCCACCTGCAAGTCGAGCGCTTTCTCGGCGTTCTGATTGCGGCGTCGGTCGTCGCGGTTGTTGGGGTGATTGACGACAAATTCGAAGTCTCGGCGATCTGGCAGTCACTCGCGCTGATTGCCGCCGGCGGGATTCTCGTCGCGTTCGACGTGCGGATTGACGGCATCACGAACCCGTTTGCCCCGACGCCGCATCCGGCAACTGTTGGCGCAGCGGCGTCGAACTGGCTGCCGTTTCCCTACTGGTTCTCGGCGTTCGGCACCATGCTCTGGGTGTTCGGGGTCGCAAAGACTGTAGACTTCATTGACGGGCTGGACGGCCTCGCTGCCGGAGTCTGCGCGATCTGCGCCTCGACGCTTGCCTTGATGTCGGCGGCGGCGCGGACCCCGCAGTATGAAGTGACGATTATTGCGGCCACACTCGTCGGCGTCTGTGTCGGGTTCCTGCGTTACAACAAGCACCCGGCGAGCATTATCATGGGCACGGTCGGAGCACAGTTTCTCGGCTTCACGCTGGCCGCGATTTCGATTATCGGCACGTTCAAGATTGCCGCGACGGTGTCCGTCGCCCTGCCCGTCTTGGTGCTGGGCGTCCCGATCTTCGACGGCATCCGTGTGGTGACTCAGCGGGCCATCGCCCGAACGCCCGCGTACCTGCCCGACAAAACGTCGCATATCCATCATATACTCTTAAAGAAATACGGCGGCTCCCAGCGCCGCGCCGTCTACATGATCTACGCCCTGACTGCCAGCCTCTGCGCCGTTGCCCTCGTCTTATTTCGGTTTTATGGGAGATGAACAATGACCATTACGATTAACCTAGCCCCGGAAGAAGAAGCGAAACTGCACCAAAAAGCCGTGCGCGAGGGGCTAAATGCCGAAGCCGTGGCTCACGATGTTTTGGTACAGGCATTGGAATGGGAGGCTTTAGACCGCGCTGAAGCCGTTGAAGGCATCAAGCGTGGCCTTGCGGACTTCGAGCAGGGCCGCTTCCGCCGCTTTTCCGAGTTCGAGGCCGAGCAGCGTGTGAAGCATTCGCTTCCGGCTGGCGATAAATGAACTACGAAGTTTATTTGTCGGAGATCGCAGAAGCCGAGGCGGATGCTGCGTTTCTCTGGCTGGCCCGAACTGATCCGAATTTTGCCGGTGAATGGTATGATGGTTTCTTGAAAGCAATCGCTAATCTTTCAGTTTTCCCCGGTCGCTGCCCACTCGCCCCGGAAAACGATGATTTTCCAGGGCGCGAAGTGCGTCAGTATCTCTATCGTAAAGGCAGAACCGTCTACCGGGTCTTGTTTGACATTATCGGCGAGGAGACCGTGCGTGTGATGCACGTCCGCCACGGGTCTCAGCGGATCGGCAAAGAGGAAGCATAAGCACTGTCGCCCTCGCGCTGTTTCAGTTTTACGGACGCTCAAGCAAATGAAGGTATAATTATGTTTGCAAAATGGCTTAATCATTGGTTTAAGAATGCTTTGCCGGCCTGGATTGGTGGTGTTCTCATTGGATTGGTTGTAGATCATCTTGTCAATCCAAAACGACCAACATTGTATTTTGCCGTCAGCTATGCTGTGGGACTGCTCGTTGCGTGTACTATCGTCCAAACGAGAAGCTGGCTGCGGGTGAGGCAGGCGACTTAGAATGCCAGCCCCGAACCTCACCCCGAAACTCCGTTTCGACCCTCTCCTTAAGAAAGGAGAGGGTTAAGAGTGGGATACGAGGGCGGGTAAGATAAGAAGCAAGGGTAGGATGATGAGAAGCTAGGGAGGGCAGGCGATGACGAATTATTATAACTGTGGGGCGGCGAAGGACAAGCGGCGGGCATTGCGTCAGGCGGAAACGCCCACGGAAACTTTGCTTTGGGAGAGGCTGCGGGACCGGCGGACTGGCGGCTTGAAGTTCCGGCGTCAATACAGCGTCGGCGTTTACATACTTGACTTTTATTGCCCGTCGTGTCACTTGGCAGTTGAACTCGACGGCGAAAGCCACAACAGCTTAGAAGCGCAAGAATACGACGCCGAGCGCACCGAGTTTATGTCTACGCTCAGTATCCGTGTCCTGCGCTTCGCCAACAGCGCCGTCCACAAAAACATAAACGCCGTCATTGACACACTACTAACCATCGCCAACAATTCCTAACCCTCTCCTTTCTTAAGGAGAGGGTCGAAACGGAGTTTCGGGGTGAGGTGCCCGGAGGTTCCGATTGCCTGTACCACAAAGAGTTAAGACGCAGACGATGCTGCTGGCGGAAAAATGCCGGGATGCCGAAGTAAAGATTAGCGCAGAGCGTGGAGAATTTACTCTGTTTGCTCTTATTCAGCGCGAGTCAACGGCAGGAAAGTGGGACATCGTGGCGTCAGCACCCTGGCTGACGAGACGCACGACCGACATCAAAATTATTGTCGATGGCCTCCTGCCGTTTCTGTCCCAAGAAGACTGGCTGCGAACGGCAAGCGTTGTCCCGATTGACCCGAATACGGATTTTGTGCAGACACTTGTCGAACTCTACCATGTTGAGCATGGGACGCAGCTTGCCGGACAGATCTTTACCGATGAGATTATTGTGGACCGTGCCGTGATTATTACGGCGAACTCGGACGTTTTCTAACGCCTCTCTCTTTCTAACGCCTACTTTATGCAAAAAGTCCTCTGCGTATTTGGAACCCGGCCTGATGCTATCAAAATGGCCCCGGTCGTGCTGGAGCTGAAACGGCGTCCGGCTGATTTTATCGTCAAAGTCGCGGTCACAGGGCAGCACCGCTCGATGCTCGACCAGGTGCTGTCGGTCTTTGAGATTGTGCCGGATTACGATCTGGACATCATGACCCAGGGGCAGACGCTGTCGCAGGTGACGACGCGGGCTTTAAGCGGGCTGGACCCAATCTTTACCGCCGAACAGCCCGATTGGGTGCTGGCGCAGGGCGACACGACGACGACATTTGTCGCCGCGCTCGGCGCATTCTACCACCAAGCCAAGTTCGGTCATGTCGAGGCAGGGCTGCGAACGGGCAATAAATACGATCCGTTCCCGGAAGAAATGAACAGATTGCTGACAACACGGCTGGCGACACTCCATTTCCCGCCGACCCCGGAGTCTGCCGCCAATTTACGCGCCGATGGGGTAGGGGATGACGCGATTGTTTTGACTGGCAATACAGTTATCGACGCGCTCTTGACGGTTGCCGCAAAGCCCTATACGCCGTCCGACCCTGCGCTGACGGAGATACTTGCTGACCCGCGCCGGATGATTTTGGTGACAACCCATCGGCGCGAAAATTGGGGCGAGCCGATGGCCCGGATTGGACGCGCCGTGCGGCAGCTCGTGGACGCGTTCCCCGATACCGT
>JAYVVR010000239.1:0-4469 GCA_043786835.1 Armatimonadota bacterium
GGGGTTCTTAACGAAGGAGTTCTTAACGCGGGAGGGGTTCCTACGCCGCCACGGATTCTTGTGCACTCGGCAGCTCGTAGTCCTCGTGCCAGAGCATTCGCAGCTTGTTTGAGCCGTTCAGCGCGGCGACTTTGTAGCACTCAGCAAGCGTCGGATAATTAAAGACATTGTTGATGAAGTAGTCTACTGTCCCCTTGAACGCCATCACAGCCTGGCCAATGTGGATCAGCTCGGTCGCGCCTGTGCCAATCGCGTGAACGCCGAGGATTTGACGCGTTTCTTCGTGAATCAAGAGCTTCAGCATGCCAACCTCATCGCCCAAAAGCTGGCCCCGCGCGATCTCCCGGTACTGGGCGACGCCTGCCTCGTAGGGGATACCGTCGGCGGTGAGCTGGGCCTCGGTCTTGCCGACCATGCTGATTTCGGGGATCGCGTAAATGCCGAGCGGGAACAGCTCCGGGATAGACGTGGTCGGCTCACCGTAGATATGGCACGACGCCCGCCGCCCCTGTTCCATGGACGTAGATGCCAGCGCCGGGAAGCCGACGACGTCCCCGACCGCGTAGAGATGCGGGACTTCAGTCTGATAGTTTTCGTTGACTTTCAGCCGCCCCCGGTTGTCCGGCACAATGCCGACGTTCTCTAATCCCAGCGAATGCGTTGTACCCTGACGCCCGATGCAGTACAAAAGCGTATCCGCCCGCAGATGTTTTCCCGACTGCAAAGTCGCCTGCACCAGCCCATCGGGCTGGACTTTAATATCGTCGACACGTTCACCGAGCCGCAAAGTCACGCCCATCGCCCGCATCCGATACTGCAGCGCCTCGCTGATTTCCGAGTCTACAAAATCTAAAAGTGAAGGCCGCGCTTCGGTGAGAATCACACGGACACCGAGTGTCGCCATCATGCAGGCATACTCGGTGCCGATAACCCCGCCGCCGACAATGATCATGCTTTTCGGCAGGTGCGACAGCTCCAGCAGAGCGTCGCTGTCAAGAACATGGTCATGGTCAAACGGCACGCTCGGCGGACGCGCCGGGACTGTTCCTGTCGCGATCACAGCATGGCTGAATTCCAGCATTTCGGTTGAATCCTGCCGCGTGATTGAGAGCGTATGCGGGTCTTCAAATCGTGCTTCTCCGGAGATGATCTCCACTTCATTGCGGACCATATGTTCCCGGATGACTTCCATCTCGGTCCGAATGACCTGCTGACCACGGGCAATCAAATCTTCTATCGTGATCTCGGGTTTGCCGCGTCCAGCCCCGCCGTCCCCATAGAACCCCCGCTGCTGGATACCCGACAGGTGCAGGACAGCCTCCCGGAGCGCTTTACTTGGGATTGTGCCTGTGTGCGTACAGGCCCCACCCAAAATCCGATTGCGCTCAATGAGTGCGACTGATTTGCCGAGCTTGGCGGCCTGGATGGCGGCTTTTTGCCCTGCCGGCCCGCTGCCGATGACGACCATGTCGACGTGTTTCATTCTCGCTCCTGAACGGGATGCAATGCGCGGCCCTGGAGTGCCTTGCGGCGTGTCTATGAGTTGAAGAGTCATTGTAACCCTATCCTCGGAGAACTACCGGGAAAACACAAGAGCAAAGATTACGCGTAAGACACAAAAACGCCTCTTCCGGGATTTAAGCGCCGCCAGGCTGCCCAAAACACGAAAGAGACGCCATTGCCTCTGTTTGCTACTACAATCTATCATATCCGATTTCGTGCTCGGTTGTCAAGAACAGCTAATCACCCTTGCGGGAACTTCCTACGCCGACATCCGGTGCCATTGCAGGGGAAAGCGGGTTGCCCCAGAAATCGTGTATTCCGTTGCCGGCTATCGGCAGGCCGGAATGCCGCAGGGGCGAAAGAGGCAGCAGCCCATAGCCGGACGGGGCGGAACTGCCGGGAGCGATCAGCATTGGGTCTGCAAGCAAGGCATTCGGGTCGGGGGGCCGGGAAGCAATGCCGCCCCAGAAGCTGTTGTGGCTGAATACAGTTCCGGTCATGCCGCCAAGCTCGAAGCGTCCCTGACCGGCGGCGTAAAAGACATTGTTGACGAAGCGTGTGTCGCCCGCCCATGCGCCGCCCCAGTTGTCACTGGCGACAAAAGGAATGTTCAGGTGTTTGCCGAGATAAAAAACATTGTTGTAGATCTGCGTGTTCCGGCACGGACCGGTGATGTTGAAAGTATGGAAGCCATCGTTGACACTCACATTGCCGCGGATTACCGTGCCGCTGTTGCCGATGTTTTGGGGCATTTGCTGGCCGCCATCGTCGCAGATGAGCATGAAGCCGCCGTCGTTATCGTGACTGAAGTTATGCTGGAACAGCGAATTGCGGCAGTTGTAATCCGAATCGTACCCCTCGCCGTCCAGCTCACCGTGCATCCCGCTGACTTCGTTATATTCGACCACCGTATTGTCGCAGGACCAGGGCCAGATCCCCGCCGCGTAATCCTGTGCCCGCATCCGCCCGCCGCGCAGGATATTGTGCGCCACGCGGCAGCCGTCACAGCCGATTGGGACAATGCCATCTCCACCGATGTCTTCGAGCACATTGCCCTGGATGACGACGTGTGTGGAAAGCGGCCACTCCGGCCGGGGATAATACGCGCCCAGTGTAATCCCATTCCGATCGGTGCGGGCCAGGGAGTTGTTTTCAATGACAAGGCCATCATAGCGGGTCTTAACCCGGCTGCCGCCGCTGGTGCAGTAAATCCCATTGCCGCCGCCTTCGCTTTTGACATTGGAGCCGAAAACATCGTGAATAGTCAGGTTATGCAGGCGAAGGCCGTGCGCAGTGCCGAACTCCTCCAGGCTGATCTGAACACCGGCAAGACCGGAAATCCGCCCCAGCGCTCGGTTTGCGATGTCCAGGTTCCAATGTCCCAGTATTCGCTGTTGTGCAAAAAGACAGTCGCACGAAATGCACCTGCCGCATCAAGAGCTGGTTTCGAGCCGGGACCATAGCGGCTCACAATGATCGGCTTTCCGGTGGCTCCACTCCCGCCTGGTGACAGGAACCCATTCCAGCGGCTGCCGGCACGAAGAAGAATGCGGTCGCCAGGACCGAACACGCCCGAATTGATCCGGCTTAAGCGTCGCGAGGCATGCTGCGGGCTGCGGCCGTCATTTGTATCGCTGCCGCTTTGGGAGTCAGCGTAATAGGAGGCGCCACCGGGCGATGTCCAGGTGCGGATCGGCTACGGCAGATCCGCCGTCAGCAGCCGTCCCGCGGGATCGGTCGTGATCGTGATGTTGTTGATAGATGCCATGCCACGGTGCTGAATCCCAAGAATGAGAATGCTGTCGCCGGTGCTGCGCGGGGCAAACAGGATCTCGGCGTGGCCGGTCTTACCGGCGTCCGCGCTCCAATCGCCCCAGACCTGGGAGGTGCCGAGGGCTGTGATCGGACGCATAAGCGCGTAAAACCGGGTGCTTGGGCTGCGCTCCAGAATTTTGTAATCGAACGCGATTTTGTAGGATTCTTTGGTGGGAAACAGACCTGGGCGGGAGTAAAAGAATTCGTTCCATTCAGCGGTGGACGCTCGCGAGTCCCCTTTCAGCGACTGTTTGCCGTTGGCCTCCTCTGCAGGATTGGAGGTAAGGACCGCTCCGGCTACATCTGCGGGATCCAGAATTTTGGCGGGCGCGTCTACCGAAAAATCCGCCTTCAAGATCAGGCGCGGCGTCTCAGCCGCGCTGGGAGAGGCGGCAAAAATCGTTAGCCACAGGAAGGCGGCCAGGAGCAGGAAGCGCTGAGTTGATATTGTCATTCGCCATTATAGCATTGTGCCCCATGCTTGACAAGTCGTTTAAAACTTAGGTACAATCGGCCATTACGTAAGCAAACTTCATGGAAGAGGCGACGGTGCCAAGCGGAGCGGTCTGCACGAAGTGCGGCGAGTATCGCCTGCTGTCGGAAATCGAAAAGCGCAGTATGCACTGCTTAAGCTGTCACCGCACCAAGAACTGTTGCCACCTTTCGTGACGGACATACAACCCGGCCTCGTAGCTCAGCGGATTAGAGTACTTCCCTCCGAAGGAAGGGGTCGCGCGTTCGAATCGCGCCGAGGTCACTCAATAAATAGCAGTAAATGCCAATATGAACTGTGAAAACTAGCCCACCGCGCCTTGCGGCGGGCTTTATTTTTGTCCCAGATTAGAGTGTGAATAGAGGAGAGATTATGTCTGATGCGTCTGTGTTGATTGTCGGCTCGATGGCCCTGGATTCGGTGAAAACGCCGACCGGGGAAGTCAAAGACACGCTTGGCGGGGCCGCCGATTATTCCGGCGTCGCGGCTTCGTTCTTCACGCCCGTGCAGCTTGTCGGCGTCGTCGGCGACGACTTTCCTAAGGCGCATCTTGATTTCTTGAAGTCACGCGGTATTGACCTGGGCGGCGTACAGATTGTGCCGGGCGGCAAAACCTTCCGCTGGGCCGGCTACTACGATTTCGATCTCAACCAGGCGC
>JAYVVR010000240.1:0-4465 GCA_043786835.1 Armatimonadota bacterium
GCGGCGATATCTTCACCAATAGCATCCGGGAAAAGCGTCGTGATTTCCTCTTCGCTGATCTTCACAATATCAGCGTCCGCGAAGCCAGAAAGTGCACCATGTCGCATAGCGTCTTCCGACGGCCACAGCCGGGGGCGCAGGTTCGGGTCATACGAAATTAGCGCCCCGCCCGCCCGCGCCAACCGAGCGGCTTCAACAGTCGCACTCCGGCCCGGCTCGGCAATCAGCGAAATACTGCCATAGTGAAAGACGCGCGTAGAGCCCAGCCAGACTGCGTCCATCTCGTCAGGCCGCAGGGCGAAATCGCGCTCGGGATTGAAGTAGAACAAAAAGTCCCGCTCACCATCCGGCATGACCGACACAAACGCAAGGCCCGTTCGGCCGGCTTTGTCCAGTACCATATGGCTGGTGTCAACGCCGAGCGCTCCGAAATGCTGCACTAAACACCTGCCGAACGGGTCATCGCCGACTTTCGAGACGAACGCTGTTCGGAGGCCAAGTCTTGCCGCCGCCGCCGCGACATTCCCCGGCGCTCCCGCCGGGACTTTCGTGAACCCAGAGGCATCGGCCAGTGAGACCCCAGACTGCGTTGCCGGCAGGTCAATCAGCGCTTCACCAAGGGTAATGAGGTCGTAGGGCATGGGATTTTTAGGGCGGAGAAAGCGAGGAAGTAAACTTCACTCGCTGTTAAGGTCGTCCTTCGGACGAAAGAGTGCCTAATGAGAGCTGGTCTTTTGTACGAAGTACAATTTTAACAGCGAGTGAAGTTTACTTCCTCGCTCTCCTGTCTTCCCCTCCGCTTCTCTACTTATTGAATGTCGTCAAGAACTCTTTATACAGCGCGGGCGACACCAGCTTCCACTGCTTGACAGCGTCCTGAATCGGGACCGCGACAATATTCGTCCCCTGCTGGGCGACCATCACCCCAAACTGGCCTTCATGCACCAGCTCGGCGGCTTTAATGCCGACACGGGTGCCGAGAATACGGTCAAACAACGTCGGCGAGCCGCCGCGCACCACATGGCCCAGCACGACATCGCGGGTTGGAATGCCTGTGCGCTTCTCGATCTCTTTAGCAATCGCCGGCCCGATCCCGACGTCGCCTAATTGGTGGTGTCCGAACGCGTCAAGCTGGGCATCTTCAGACTTTTGGACGCCGGCGATTTCGACGCCTTCACTCACTGCCACAATGCCCCAGGTCTTGCCGCGAGCATAATGGGCCTGGAGATGCTTGCACATCACGTCCATATCGAGCGGCACTTCAGGGATCGCGATATAGTCCGCGCCGCCGCCGACCCCGGCCCAAAGCGCGGTCCAGCCGGCATGGCGGCCCATAATCTCAACCACAATGACCCGGTCATGAGACTTCGCCGTGTCCCGCAGCCGGTCAATCGACTCCAAAGCCACTGACGCCGCCGAATCAAACCCAAATGTATAGTCCGTTAAATCGAGATCGTTGTCCATTGTCTTAGGCACACCGACAGTTTTGACCCCATACTGCGTGAACAGCTTCGACGCAACGCCGAGCGTGTCTTCGCCGCCGAGAGCAATCAGCGCATCCAGCTCAAACTTCTTGATATTCTCTAAAACACCCGCAAGCTGAGCTTCTTTGCCAGCCGCGAACGGATTTGTCCGCGACGACCGCAGAATTGTCCCACCTTCGCTGATAATCCCTTCAACGCGCTCCAGTGTCAGCGCTTCGGTGTTGCCTTCGACAAGGCCCTTCCAGCCCTGCGTAAAGCCGATCACTTCATCGCCGTAGTCGAGAAGGCGCATCACCGCGCCCCGAATTGCCGGGTTCAGTCCGGGACAGTCCCCGCCGCCCGTCAGCATACCAATTTTCATAGTGTCTCCGTTACTTTAGTGTAGTAAATTTATAATCGTGCAGCAGTTTAGCCGTCTCAACTTCAAGTTCATCGCTGGCTTCAATTTCACCGTTGGCTTCAATATATCCTGGCAATTGGTCAAAAGCATTCTTGACAACCAACTTCAGGCTTTGTGCTAAATCAAGATGTCCAATCCAGAGTTCCGCAGGCAAGGCCAGCACTGCGCTTACGAGTTCACCGTCGTATGATTCTCCCGCGAAAGGTTCATCCAGCAGACGCGCAAAAGCAATCGGAACGGGCCAGTCCAGACTAAATTTCTGCCTAACCATGCGGGCCGAGTCAAAGTCAGTAAAATCTTTGAGAGCAACGCGCCGCAGGCGATGGCAGTCAATCGCAAGAGAGCTATGAGAGGTCGGCTCTTCCCAGTCTATTCCGTCAAGTTCTTCCAGGGTTTTGTCGAGCAGCATTTGCAAACGATCCAAGCCGCTACGGAATTTATTCCGTGGCTTCTTACGAAGCACGCAGCATAAACGCTTTGCCGATTATGGCACAAGCGTGGTTCGTTTCGCAAGGCGGCGGGCAAACAAAAGCCGCCCCAGTCAGATAGACGGAAGCGGCTTTTAGGTTGTTCGACTCAAACCGAAGCGGCAAGACGTTCGTGCTTAACGGCAGCGCGAGGCTCGAAATCTACTCGCACATAGTCAGCTTCGATACCGGACGGCATGGGAATGAAATCGTCATCTTCTTCCAAGCCTTGTAAGTGCAGCGCTAACGCTTCCGCCATTAAACGCTCGGTATCTGAGCGTGTCCGCCCTGCGGCAACGCACCCCGGCACATCCGGGCAGAAGGCTGACCAATTATGATCACCCGGTTCGTAGATGATAAGATAATTTTTCATATTGGTAACCCTGCCTATCCTAGAATCGTTTTGAGCGTCTTGGGATGCAAATCTTCACTCGAATGGCCTGCAACGGTGACTCGCCCTGGATTTTTTTGTGCTTGAACTGGCGATGACTACTCCCGTTCCCAGGCAACTCGTACCAGCCATCGCTTTTGATCTGTTTCAGTACGGGACGTACTTTCATGGCGCCTCCTTGCGTCTCGTTGACTTTTAAACGACCTACGCAACCGCTTCAAGCTCGCGCTCAACGACTTCCACCTCTGGCTGGGGTTCCGGGACAGCTTCGGCTAACGTTTCAGGCTTGCCGTTGCCGGTGGAAACGGCGTGGGTGACGCATTCCTGCTGGGCTTCGCGGGCGGTTTCCATCACGCAAAGCACAATGGAATGTTCCATGAGACCCGCAGTGTCGGGCAGCTCGGCAATGCGGTCCTGCAAAATGTCGAGACGGCCTTTGGTATAGTCCTGCTGACCGTGCAGAAGACAAACACGCCAGCGAGCAGCCTGGGGAAGCTCCGGACCGCTCTCGGGATACACGACATAGCGCGAGCAAAAGCGCTGCTCCGGGCCGAACTTGCCGGACAGGATATAGAGGCGCTGACGCCCGAAGGCCCCAATGGTCCAGCAGGCCGAAAGCGTCGGGGCCAGCGTTTCCAGGCTGACCAGGCCCGACTCCTGTGCCGCCCGTGCCTTCGACAAATGATTATTCATGCCAACAGTATACCCGACGGCAGCCACGGTTCGTACCGGCGATGAAAGATAGGTGAGTTTTACGGCGGAATGTTTGCCAAATAAGGACCCGCCCCGCCGAGGAACAAGGCGGGGCGGGTCCCAGCCACAAAAAAGAGGGCCGCCGAAGCAGCCCTCTGGAAACGAGGCTTACTGAGAGAAAACGCAGTTTATTGAGAGAGAACGCAGTTTACTGAAGAAGCTTCAGGATCGCCTGCGGGGCCTGGTTGGCGTAGGACAGAGCAGAAGTGCCGGCCTGCACTAAGATTTGGTTCTTGGTGTAGTCAACAACCGTCGCCGCAAGGTCCGTGTCGCGAACCGTGGACAGCGAGCTGTCGTTGTTCGATTGGGACACTGCAAGGCTTGCCAGGTTCGACTGGAGGACGTTTGTCTGGGTCGAGCCAAGCTTCTCCGCTGCTGCCGAAATATCCTTGATAGCCTGGTCAACAACCGCCAGGGCATTCTGCTGGGAAGCACCCGTTACATCGGTCAAGTTCAGACCGCCGCCGGTCAGCAGGTCTTGCAGCTTGTAAGCAGTGCCGGACGCAACTCCCGTGGTGGCCGTGTAGCTGCCGACGTTGTTCGACTTGGTGCTTGAGATACCGACGCTGATTGTCTGGTTCTGGTTGGAGCCGATCTGGAACTGCAAGTTGTTTCCAGCAACCGCTGTGTCAGCGGAAGCGCTGAACGTGCCGATAATACCCGCGGTGGTCGCGTTTGTCGTCAGGGACAGCCCTTTGAGTGCGCCGGAAGAGAAGCCGAAGGTCGTGCCGTCGGTGCTGACCGTGTTGCTGACCTGACCGTTGACGGTCAGTGTGGCGCTTGAACCGGTTGTCGTATGAGTGAATGCCGTACCTGTCGAGGCGGCGACGCCGGTACCGACAACAAACGAGGCCAGCGTACCGGCTGTCGCAACAGCAGCGACTGTGCCTTTGGTGGCTTCGGTGAAGACCAGACCCGTCGCGGCGGTGCCGGTGATATTATAGTTCAGGCCGGTCTGCTGCTGGATGGC
>JAYVVR010000241.1:0-4453 GCA_043786835.1 Armatimonadota bacterium
TATTCATCCTGAATCTCGCCGACCAGTTCTTCGAGCAAATCTTCCACCGTGACCAGTCCTGCCGTTCCGCCGTATTCGTCCTGAATAATCGCCATCTGGACATTCGAACGCCGAAACTCATCTAAAAGGTCATCTATGCGCCGATTTTCCGGGACGACCAGCGGCAGACGCATCAGCGGACGCAAATCAAGGGTCCGTTCCCCGCGGGCCAAAGCCGGCAGCAGGTCTTTGGCATGAACAATGCCCACGACATTATCTACACTACCCTCGTAGACAGGAATGCGCGAGTGACCGCTTTCGACGATTAAGTCCAAGAGGGCAGGCAGACCGGCCCCGGCGTCAATGGCTTTGATATCAATGCGCGGGGTCATCACCTGCCGGACATCCGTGTCGCCGAACGAAATCACGTTCCGAATAATCTCTTTCTCATCTTCTTCAATTGCGCCTGATTGGGCGCTTGCTTCAAGGGTCGCCCGCAGCTCTTCCTCCGTAATCATCGGTGCGGCGAATGTCGCAGTCAGACCGAACGGGCGAATCAGAAGATTGGAAACACTGAGCGCAACCGATGCCAGCGGATTCAAGAGGAGCATAAATCCGCGCAGGGGGCCGGCAATGCGAAGGGCGGTTTCTTCGGGCCGGCGCAGGGCAATCGAGCGTGGCACAATCTCGCCGACCACAATAGTGAAAAGTGCCGACAGAAAAGTCAGGCTGACGACGGCAAAGCGCACCGGATGGGACGAGACGCGCGGCGGGACTGCATAAGCGAAATCAGGAGCCAGCACGGACGCCCCAATCGCGGCAACGGCAAACGCCGCCAGGGTGATCCCAACTTGCACTGTTGCGACCACGCGGGTCGGCTGCCGCAAAAGCTGCTGCGCGGACGCTGCCGCCCCGGCATCCGGCCCACCCTCGTCAATCAAGTCCTGCAAACGGGCATGGCGGGCCGCCGACAGCGCTGTTTCCGCCAGCGTAAAAAACGCATTCAGAAACGTCAGAAGTATCAAGCCGATGAGCGCGTAACTAGAGGAGGACTGCATGGTCAGACATCGTCAGCGAAAGCTAGCGGGCGGGAAAAATATGGACAAAGTAAACGCCGCAGGTGAACAAAACCCCAAGCAGGCCGCCTAAGATGACTTCTTGCAGCGTGTGAATCTTTCCTTCGACGCGGCTCTGCGCCACTAAAAACGCCAGCAGCAATGCTAGGATACCCGTAAAATAGTCCATTGCTCGATAAATCAGCGTTGACGCTAGAAAAAAAGACACTGCTGCATGTCCGCTGACGATGCCTCCGGACAGGATAGACCCTTTTTTGCCCAGCACTTTGGAGATCAGCACAATAATCAGCACCAGCACCACGACCGTGATAATTACCGGCACGGGCAGCGGGTCATGCTTAATTTCCAGGTGAAGCTGGGCCAGCGAGTTGCTGCCGAAAAACAAAAATCCGCCGACAACCGCTGCTGTGATACTCGCGATCAGCACCGCCCCCGCCGCAATGTCCTTCGCCAGCTTCGCCAGCGGGTGATACGCCTGCGTCACCATATCCACAACGCTCTCAATCGCCGTGTTCATCATCTCGGCGACAAGAACGCCCGACATGACAATAAACAGCACGGCCAGTTCCACCCGCGACAGCCGCAATAGCAGGGCAATCAGCAGCACCAGCACGACCGTAAAGAAATGAAACCGCATATGCTTCTGCGTGCGAAACACATGAACGATGCCTTCCACCGCATAGCGAAACGAGTCAAGATGGTTTTTCGGTCTCGGTACTTGGCGCATAGGTGTAACGTAGAAATTAGAGATATGGCGACACAGCCCTAGCCCGATGTGGTACCAGCTCGCTTTTCGTCAGCCTTCTCTAGATCATGCTTTTGCTGTTCCAAGTTGATTTTCATGCCGCTCGCCAGCCCCATGACCGAGAGCAAAGACGAAAGGACGTACATCGGTTGGATGACGGCTGGGTACCAGCAGGAAACCGCGTAGCAAATCAGCATTAACGGCCAGCATACCAAAACGATCCAAACCTGACGTAACGAGCGCCCTTTCCCGCGTAGCAGGTAGTTGAAACCAATCACACCAGCGAAAATCACTGAGAAGACACAAGTGAATAGCATAAGACTAATATGGTCCATGGGCTTACCTACTTTATTTCGTCGGAACCATGTCATAAATGACACGGCTACACAGCGAAGACGCTACGGAGTACCGCTTAAGCACTGGCTACCCGGAGGGCGCGGGACTCAGATTGTAATTATCGGTCTTATCTTAACCCCGCGAAGCGGGTGTTTTGTGGCGTCCGCGCCGTGTAGCCGTGCCATTCATGGCATGGTTTCGTCTCTGTCTACCCCGGCTCCTCCACAAAAAACGGGTGCGTCCCCGCGCCCGGTACGGCAATGGCGCATTCGGTCAAGACGGCTTCGGTGCGGCGCTGCATCTCCCAGGCACCGGCTGCCGTTTCGTCATCATAGCCAAGTAGGTGCAGGAGGCCGTGAATGCCGAGCAGGGCAATTTCGCTTTCAAGCGGCCAGCCGGCGGCTTCGGCCTGACGGGCAGCGGTCGGCAGAGAGATCACAATGTCGCCAAGTATGTTCGGGTCATCCTGGGCAAATGACAGCACATCGGTCGGCTTGTTCTTGCCCCGGTATTCGGCGTTCAGCGTTTGGATGAACGCATCGTCGCACAAAACAATACTGATTTCCGGGTCGCTTGTAATAGCCTCATGCCGCAAGAGAGCCGCCAGCGGGGCGGTCAAGATCGTTTGGACGTTCAGACCCGGCGGCGATTCGGTTTGGCATTGGATCAAGAGCGGCATTGGGCGTACTTAAATTGGGCGATGATAAAGTGAGATCGGCGTGCTTCTTTGCCGCTTCTTTAGCGGTGTCCGGATAGTCAATGCGCGAGTGCAGCATTCCCGAGAGTAAACGCGCAAAGGCTTCACGAATGCCGCGCAGGTCGCGCTGGGTTAGGTCGCACTCGTCAAGCTGGCCGTCGGCAAGTTGGGCGTCAATAATCTTCGTAATTAAGTCTTCAATGCGGCCCGGTGTCGGCTTGTCTAAGGTGCGCGACGCTGCTTCAACACTGTCTGCCAGCATGAGAATCGCTGTCTCGCGGCTCTGCGGCTTCGGTCCGGCATAGCGGAACTGCTGCTCCAAAACCGGCGCGGCCTCGCAGTCATCCCCGGCGCACTGCTGGTGGTAGAAGTAGCGAATCAAACTGGTGCCGTGGTGTTCGGTAATAAACGACTTAATAATCGGCGGCAGATTTTCGCGCTCGGCGATTTCTAGACCCTCACGGACATGAGCAGTGACAACTAAAGCCGACAGGGACGGGTTCAGGCGCTCATGGGCATTATCCCCGCCGGCCTGGTTCTCGACAAAGAACTGCGCCCGCTGCATCTTGCCGAGATCATGGTATAGCGCCCCGACACGGCAGAGAAGTGCGTCCGCCCCGACCGCTTCAGCAGCAGTGACAGCGAGGTTACCAACCAGAATCGAGTGCGTGTAGGTGCCGGGCGCGATCTCGCAGAAGCGTTTCAGAAGCGAACGATTGGGATCGGAAAGCTCGAGCAGCCCGAGCGGAGTCGTGATGCCAAAAAGACGCTCAAACAGCGCGGTGCTCACGCCAAACAGCGCGACTGCCAGCAGGCCAGAGAAAAATGCCCAGACTACCGACTGCCCCATATCCGGGCGGGTATCGCCCTGAAGCTGGCCGACTAACAAGCTGAGAATGACGTTTGCGCCGCACAGCAGGCCGCCCGCACGTACAACGTCAGTGCGGCTCCTTAGGTCAGACACGGCGTAAATCGCGACCCACGCCGACAGTAATGTCAGAACAGAAAACCGCAAATCGTTGCCAAGCACAACGCCTGATTGGGCTGCAAGAAGCGCAGTTACCAGCATAGCGATGCGCGGCTTGATCAGCGCGGCAATCAGCATCCCTGTCGCGGCCACCCACAGCATCCCGACATAGCCGAACTGGGACGCCGACAGTCGCACCCCCAAAATGGCGCTTCCGAGGCGCAGGCCGAGGACGCCCAAAGCAACTAAAAGCGCCAGCAGGAGCAGGGTTTTCGTCGAGGCAAAGATTTTCGGGTGCTCGCGGGCCAGCCAGAAACAAACCAAACCGACCATAAACGTTACTAAGCCGACAACGCTGAGAACAGTGCCGGGATCGAGGCGCGGGTTTTGCAGGCCCAGTGCCCGCAGCTTTGTAATCGTGCTGGGAGTGACCATCTGACCGGTGCGGACGACGATGTCGCCCGCAAAGACCTGGCTATAGACCGGGGCGACCAAGCGCCCTGCACCTATGACGGCATTGGCCGTTTTGTTTTTGTCGAGCAGGCGGTTCGGCTGAACGACCGTGCGGGCAATCGCAAGTGTCGCCGGAAGATAGGTGCGGGGCAGAAGCGAGGCCGACAGCTTTTCAGTCACGACCATCTTTGCATCGAGGA
>JAYVVR010000242.1:0-4422 GCA_043786835.1 Armatimonadota bacterium
ATACTGAAAACAAGAATGCATGAAGGCGACCTTCTCCATAGCCGCCTCAACTTTCACGCAAAAGCAGACCGGCACTTTCCGTGCCGGGTCCCAGTTACCCCCGCATCGCTTCCGGGTCAACGCCGTTTTCTATGCAAAACGCACGGTAGGCGTCGGGGGCGATCTCGGACGGCTTGATTTCGCTGCGGCCACCCCAAAAGACGTTAGTGTAGCTGACTGGGATGCCGAGCGATTCTAAATGGGCATCCATGGCGGCTTTGTGGGCTAAGAGAACCGACTTGTCGAGGCCATGGGCGACGCCCATGATGTTGACGTTCTTGAACTCCGGACCGCCCTCGCGCCAGTAGGCATGGGTCATGATGTGGAAGCGGCCAATCTCCCGGCCTGCATCTAGCTCGCGGCCCTCCGGCACGGCCCAGTGGAATAGGGCATTGTAGCGGGTGACACGCTGGTCGCCGGCGCTTGGCTTGACGTGCTCTAAAAATGTCGAAAATCGGCCAATGACGCCCCGGTCGTGCAGCGATTGGGCGACAGTAAGGAAGGTGCTGAGGCTGACGCCGGCTTCGGCGGCGCGGGCGTCCCACAAGTCGCGAACAAGTTCGCTGGGTTCAAACTCGCGCTTTAGCGCCGTCAACACCTGCCAGTCCAGTTCGCTTAATGTGACGATGTTGGTGTCCAGAACATCAGCGGGAACGCTGGCGAGGCTGCCGATGGGAATGCCCTTGCGGCGAAGATGGCCGACGCCGAGGGCAAACAAACGCTTCGCGGGCATCAAACGATAAGACTCTGCGCCGATCTTTTCTGCTAGGAAGTCCGCATGCTTGACCAGCGAGTAGCCCTGCGGGACTTTCAGCGTTGTCCACAAGCGGTACTGTGAGCCGGGAGTCGCCGAGTCGGTGGAGCGGATAACCACATGGCCCGAGAAAGGGTCTTTGTCGAACAAAAAGCTGAACGCGGCGTCGAGACGCTCGACGGGAACCTGCCAGGCGACTAAGGAGCCTTGTGCCAAATTCGTTGCCATCAGCGTTTGGCGAACGCGCCGAATTGTCCCCGCTCTTAGCATGGCTTGGATGCGCGCGATCACAATCTCCACCGAAACACCGGACTTCTCGGCAATCTCGCCGAACGGGTCAGCCGTGAAGCCCTGGATTGTGTCTTCGGAGACAGCCAAAATCGCGGCGTTTATGGGGTCGTCAATTTCTGCCGGTGTCATCGGCAGCGGCGGGGCAAGTAAGATACTCATAAAGTCTATTGTACCCGAAACGAGATATGGTACAATAACAGTATGGATCCGTCCGCTCTTCTCCCTGCCCAGTTTCGCGAGTATCAGGAAGCGCTTGAAGCACAGACGCTTTCGCCGTTTGCCGTGTTAGCGGCGAAGACACGCGGACGGGTCAAACCTGAGGGGCTGGACCCAGTCCGCACCGAGTTTCAGCGGGACCGGGACCGAATTCTGCACTCGAAAGCGTTTCGGCGGCTCAAGCACAAAACGCAGGTCTTTATTGACCCGGAAGAAGACCACTACCGGACCCGTCTGACCCACACGCTCGAAGTCGCCCAGATTGCCCGGACACTCGCCCGTGCCCTGCGGCTGAACGAAGATTTAACCGAAGCAATAACACTGGCGCATGATCTCGGCCACACGCCGTTCGGACACGGCGGCGAAGAAGCGCTCGGCGAAGTTCTGCGCGAGTATGTCCCGAACGCCGAGTTCAAGCATTACGACCAAAGTTTACGGATTGTGGATGTTTTGGAAAAGCACGGGCAGGGCCTCAATTTGACCTGGGAAGTGCGTGACGGCATTCTCGGCCACTCGAAAGGCAGCAAAGATTTAGGGGTTGTCGAGGGGACGAGCCTGCCGACCTCCTTAGAAGGTATGTGTGTTCGGATTGCCGACCGGATTGCCTATATTAACCACGACATTGACGACAGTATCCGCGCCGGGGTTCTTTCTCTCGCCGATCTGCCCCAGGACACGCTAGACATTCTCGGGCGCTCACACTCAAAGCGTATCGGAACAATGGTGATGAATGTGCTGGAAAGCAGCGTCGGGCGGGACGAAGTCCGTATGACCGGGTCGGTTTTGGACGCGACCAATGCGCTCAAAGACTATATGTACGCAAACGTGTATACGATGGACACGCGCGGCAATGTCGAACTGCATAAAGCCCAGTTTATGCTCAAAGAACTGTTTCGGCTCTATATGGGATCGTCTCAAATGCTGCTGCCGATGGATGAGCTAGGCCCACCGGAGTTCGACGGGGAGAGCGTTGAAGCCCGTGCCCGCCGGGTCACCGACTTTATCGCCGGCATGACCGACCGCTACGCCGCCATGAAGTTTAAGCAGCACTTCTTTCCATCCGCCTGGAACCATGCTGAGTAGCAGCAGGCCGAACGAGAAATCGAGAAATACAGGAAACTGCGTGCAGATCATTGACAAAGGACAGTACCGTTACCAAACTCCCGCGCCGGCTGCCCAGCCCCCGCCGCCCCAAATCACGCCCGCGCCGGCTGATCAGGGGCCGAACCACCTCGCGCAGGCTGTCGGACGCGCTCTCTCCGTCTTTGGGTCGGAGCCGCCGCCGGAAGAGATGCTGGCTCTCTTTTTCTCAACGCTCTACGAAGCAAGTTTTCGGGGGGTGGGCGATGGCACTCTGCGTGGCCGGGTCGTCTGGTCCACCGCCCCCTGCACGGCAGGTGCCGAGTTTTTGCGGCTGTCTGCTCCCGTGCTATTCTCTGTGAGCAGCCTCACGCTGTTTCTTGCCGGCGCCGCCGTGCCACCCGTTTTGCTGGTCGGCAGGAGCGAAACCCACCCTGTCGTCATTTACGGCATTCTTTCCAGCGCTCATGTCCCGGTTCCATCCACGCTTTTCAGTACGCACATTCTTGGCCCGGCGCATCTTAAAGTCGAAACAGGGCTGGACTATCCGCTGGAGCTGCGCCGAAACCGCCTGCGCCTCTCAACCCAGAAAGTGTTTGAGCACGGCCTCGTCCGGGCGCGGCTGTCGGCGCTGTTTCAGCCGCTCTTTTCCGCGGTCCAGGCCCGCCTGCCTGAAGATGTCGCGTCATCGCCGCTGCTGTCTGCAGGATCGTTTCCGCTGCCCGGTGGGGGGGTGCTGATCCAGGAACAGGACTGGCCGGAAACGCTGGAACAGTTTTGGGTCCATGCCTTGACGCTGCTTCTGCGCCGGATGGACGAGGGCCAGCGCGGCGGCTGTGTTCTGCTGATGCCCCGCCGCGAAACTCGAAAAGAGGACAACTTGCCGGACGAAACCTGGCTAGCGCCGCCGTCTGAAGCATCATTCTCCCAGCTTCAGCAGGGACTTGAAAAGGCGGCGGCGGCGGCAATCATCCGGCAAGTGAAAGCCGTGCAGCGTTTGTCGGAGCGGACAGCCTCACCAGGGGAGCCGCTGCCGGACGACCTGATTTTGCAGGAGCCTACCCTGCCGCGAGAGCTGCTGACTTCCGACCCGCAAATCACGGGAGCCATCGGCCTGCTGGCATCCCTTGCCCCTTTGGACGGCCTGCTGCGTCTGGACCCGTCTTTGGAACTCATCAGTTTCGGCGGTCAGCCCAGCGCGGCGGTGCTGCCCGAACGGGTGTATCTTGCTGGGGACGAAGCCGGGTGCGATTTAACACCGATTTCTCTCCGCTCGTTCGGCCCGCGTAACCAGGCCCTTTTAAGTCTCTGCCGGCAGAACCCGGACGCAGTCGGCTTTGCGCTGACCCAGGACGGTGATCTGCGGGCGATGCTACTGCACGACGAAAAGCTGATTGTCTGGAACACCGTCTTACTGCCTCAAAGTTAGCCCGCAAGTGCGGCCTCGATTGCCGCCCGAACTCCTGCCAGCATTGCAGAGAGCGGCAGTGAGGGCATATGAAGCTTGTTCTCCGAAATCGCCTGCTCCGACGACAGCGGCAGATGCACGAACCCGGCTTTATATGTCAAGCCGCGCTCGGCGGCATACAGTAGTGTCCGGTACAGCACATAATTGCAGGCATACGACCCCGCGTAGCCGTGCGCCCGCGCGGGCACCCCCGTCTCCTCGCAAACCGCCGCCGCGACGCGCTCGGCATCAATCGTTGCGAACAACGCGGCCGGGCCACCGGCACAAATGACCAACTGCGGCAGGTTCGGCGGCAGCGGTGCTTCCGGGTCCCCGGCTTCTGCTACCTTCAAGTTCACTGCAAACCGCTCGATATCCAAGCACGTTGTCCCCGCCGCTAGTCCCAGCGATAATACTAAAATTGGCTGATAGCTCTCAATCGCTTCGGTCACCCGCTCAAAGTCCACGCCTAGCGCCACCGGCAGTATCAGCCCGACGACCTGCGTTCCGGCAATAACTTCGCCGTGCAGGCGCTCGGCAATACGCTGCGACGGATTACTTTTGCTTTCGCCAAACGGCAAGAAGCCTGTGAGAA
>JAYVVR010000243.1:0-4419 GCA_043786835.1 Armatimonadota bacterium
ATCGGGCGGCAGATTCGTGCTTTGGAAGTCTACGCCGCGACGGGCCGGACACTCACTGCGCTCCATGCCGAGAACCAGGCGAACCAAAACACCGAAAACCCACAGATGTTCGGCTTGCGGTTTGCCGACCGGGATTTGCTGTACGAGCGCATCAATCGCCGCGTGGACAAAATGATCGCGGACGGCTTGCGGGACGAAGTTGAAACCCTGCTGAACTCTGGGTATGCGGCGACACTGAAACCAATGCAGTCGCTCGGGTACCGGCACATGACGGCGTTTCTCGCCGGCAGTACTGACTGGGACACGATGATTGAGACGCTCAAACAGGACACGCGCCGGTTCGCCAAGCGCCAGATGATCTGGTTCCGGGGCGACCCGCGCATTCAATGGCTTGACGCCGACGGGCTAACCACTGAGCAGCTTGCCGACACAATTATTCTCGCGCTACAAAAGGCACCACAGACACCATGAACAAAATGCAGGCCAATCTCCAGGATCTCTTTCTCAATCAGGTTCGCAAAGAAAATGTCGGCGTCATGATCTATCTCATCGGCGGCGTCCAGCTTCGCGGCAATGTGCGTGGCTTTGACTCGTTTACGATTTTGCTGGATACCCCCGGCAAGCCGGTTCAGCTTGTCTACAAACACGCCATCACCAGCATTGTCCCGATGCGTCCCATTCAGAACCTCTATGCCGAGACCCTGCGCGATGCCGAGTCCCTGCGCGATGCCGGCGCGGCTGCCCAGCCCGTGACCGCCGCGCACCCGGACGCTGCCGATGCCGTGCAGTCGCCAGCTCCCATGCCGGCTTCCGAGACACTCGAAGCCGCCCCGGCCGAGCCTCTCTCTTAACGCTTTTCTGAGGATTGAAGATATGCGCTTTACGAAAATGCACGGCATCGGCAACGATTTTGTCATGGTCAACTGCTTAGGCCCAGATGGGGCTGCTCTGCTGGCTGAGTGCCAAAGCCGGGCGGTTGAACTATGCAGCCGCAAGTTCGGCATCGGCGGCGACGGTGTCATCTCCCTGCTGCCGGGACAGTCTGCGCCGTTTGCAATGAAGATGTTTAACCCTGACGGCACGGAATCCGAGATGTGCGGCAACGGTATCCGCTGCTTCGCCAAGTTTTTGTTCGACCGGAATATGACACGCGGTGAGCGCGAGATTGCCGTCGAAACTGGCGCGGGTCTTCTGCATCTTCAAATCACGCCGGGGCCGGACGGCAAGGCCGATACCGTCCGGGTAGACATGGGCGAGCCGATTTTGACACCGTCCCAAATCCCGACCGTGCTGCTGGCAACCGATGCGCCGATTGTCAACGCGCCGCTGACCGTCGGCGAACAAACGCTTCACGTCACCACCGTGTCTATGGGAAATCCTCATGCTGTCGCGTTCGTCGAAGACGTCAACTCCTACCCTATCGCAGTCATTGGCCCGCTGGTCGAGCATCATCCGGCATTCCCGCGCCGGACCAACACCGAGTTTATCCAAATCGTCTCAAACACCGAAATCATCTTTCGGGTTTGGGAGCGCGGGGCAGGTGCAACACTCGCCTGCGGCACCGGAGCCTGCGCCGCCGTCGTTGCGTGCGTTCTAAACGGCAAAACAGGGTGCAGTGTTCTCGTTCATCTCCCCGGCGGCGATTTGGATATTGTCTGGTCCGACACCGATAACCATGTCTACATGACCGGGCCCGCCACCGAAGTCTTTGAGGGAGAAATATAACGTACCGCGCCTCTGACAAACGATGAGCCAGTACTGAAACTATCTCTTATGTTTAATTTTGATACTGCCGTTCACCTGACGATTCGCAGACACTGGTTGTCGGTTCGAGTTGTTCCACGTCGGGGGGAGGCTATGCAAGCTGCAGGAATAGCTCAAGCTGCAATAGACCTCTTGCATAAGTATCCTGCACTGGAAGTGCAGGGCTTTTGAGGTGCGATTGTCTGCCTTCGCAGACAGAAGAGCTGGACCTTCGCGAGTGATCTTATGCCGGCGAAGGCAGATACTCGCTTTGTAGAAGACCCGGATTTCTAATCCGGGCAGGGCAATGCGAATTGTGCAAGAGGCCTAATGCGTGACGCACGGTTTCGTGATAGTGATCTAATGCAGGCATGCGCTGATTATACTCTGACGGTCAAATCCGAAGCAGCCTTTTTGCGTTCTCGGAGGCAATCAGCACAAACTCGGCCTCGGTAAAGGCGGCGCGGGCGTTCCGCAGGGCGCGTTTTTGAGAGAATAAAGGATAATCGGAGCCGAGCAAGAGGCGCTCGGGGCCGAGCTTATCGCAGAGGCGGCGGAGCAGGCGCGGCGGCTGCCAGCTTGTTTCCAAATACAGATTGGAATGGGTGAGGGCGGCTTTGAGTGCCGCCCCCGGCGCATCCCACCCGGAATGGCCGCAGACGAATGTCAGCATGGGGAACTGGGCCAATAAACGCAGAATTGCTGCTGGCCAGGGCGTTTCCAGCGGGCGATAAATCGGAAAGCTGCCGGTGTGCAGATAAACCGGCAGATATGATTTGTCGGAGGCGGCCAGCAGACGCAGCATGGCAAAGAGGCGCGGCGAGTCGAGCGGCACCTGCTGCAAGTCGCTGTGAAACTTAATGCCTAAGATCGGTAGAGTCAGCAGATGGACAAAATTTTCTTCATAGCTTGCCATGTGTGGGTCACACGAGCCGAACGGGAGCAGCAGGCCTGGCAGATGAGCGCAGGCATCTAAAACTTCCTTTGTCGGCACAAATGGATCTATGGCAACGACGACTGACTGGGAAACGCCGTTTGCCGCCATCTCGGCGAGAAGCACGGACGCCGGGGCTTCAATCATGCGCCGGGACATTTCGGTGTAAATCAGCGGGCTGAACTTGCGATAGGCTCTCAGCGCTGCCGGAGTCCGCAGCCGCTCTGCCGCCAAATCTACTGCGTCCTGCGTCCATTGCCCAAGTAATGTACCGGCAGAACCGAGGGCCGGCAGTGTGCGGTAGTAATCCCCTTCGGCGTCCGGCAGACGGCTGCCTGGGGTGGTGATGTGGCAGTGAAAGTCAATAATCACACACCTATCATACCTGATGAAAAGCGCAGTGTGGTTGACCGTTTGGATAAATTTGTGATACAATCAGCTATCATGAGGGCAGTTGACCTTATCCGGGAAAAACGGCGTGGCGGCGAACACACTCCAGCCGAAATTAGCTTTTTAATCCAGAACTTCGTGCAGGACGCGATCCCAGACTATCAAGTCAGCGCCTGGCTGATGGCGGTCCTCTGGCGAGGGCTGACTGAAGACGAGACCTTCGCGCTGACAGCGGCGATGGTGGCGTCGGGTGAGACGCTCGATTTGTCGGCGATCCCCGGCCCCTGCGTGGACAAGCACAGCACCGGCGGCGTAGGGGACAAAACGACGCTCGCCGTCGTGCCGATTCTCGCGTCTGCCGGTGTTTTCGTGCCGAAAATGTCTGGGCGCGGCCTCGGACACACCGGTGGTACTCTCGACAAACTTGAAGCTCTCGGCGGGACACGCACGGCACTGACGACCGAAGAAATACTTACGCAGGTTCAGGCGGTCGGCGCGTGTATTTGCGCCCAGACGAGCTGTTTAGTCCCCGCCGACCGGCTGCTGTATGCCCTGCGCGATGCGACCGATACCGTCGAGTCACTGCCGCTGATTGCTGCCAGCATCATGAGCAAAAAACTCGCCAGCGGCTGCCCGTCTATCGTGCTGGATGTCAAAGTCGGTGGCGGGGCGTTTATGAAGACGCTCGAAGAGGCCCGTGCTTTGGCTGTGCTGATGATCAAAATCGGCAACGCCCATGGACGCAAAACGATTGCCGTGCTGTCGGACATGGATGTCCCGCTCGGCTACACCGTCGGTAACCGGGTCGAAGTGCGTGAAGTCGTATCTCTCCTGCAAAATAACGCTTGGGCGGAAAGCCGGCTGAAGACGGTCGTCTGCACCCTGGCCGCCGCCGGATTTTTGCTGGCCGGACGCGTGTCTTCGCTGGGTGATGGACTCAGACTGGCTGAAACGCAGATCGCTTCTGGGGCGGCGTACCAAAAGCTCTGGGAGGTCGTGGACGCGCAGGGCGGCGACACCGACTATCTGGCCCATGCCACAAAGCCGCCGATTGCGAAAGTCAAGCGGGAAATTCGGGCGGAAACTAGCGGCTTCGTGCGTCATGTCAACGCCGAAATGATTGGCCTCGCCGCCATGCGGCTTGGGGCGGGCCGTGCGGCGAAAGAAGACACGATTGACCCGACCGCTGGAGTTGTTTTGCGCGAGACCGTCGGCTGCGCGATCACTGCCGGCAACATCATCGCGACCCTTTACACCGGCAGCGAGATTGCCGCACGCGAAGTCGGCCCGTCGGTGCTGGCGGCGTTCGAGATCGGCAGAGAGCCAGAGCCGCTGCCAAGCGTGATCCATGA
>JAYVVR010000244.1:0-12090 GCA_043786835.1 Armatimonadota bacterium
GCCAACAATGAGGAAGTGGATCGGTCCAGCGTCAATGTGAATGTAGATGAGCGAACACTGCGCGAGATGTATCTACCGGCATTCGAGAGCGCCGTGAAAGACGGCCATGTTTGGTCAGTCATGGCGTCTTACAACCGTGTTGGCGGCTACTATGCGACGGCAAACAAGTATCTGCTGACAGATGTATTAAAGAACGGGTGGGGATGGGACGGGCTGGTCATGTCCGACTGGGGCGCGGTACATGAAACATCGGGAATCATCGCAGCCGGCAATGATTTAGAGATGCCGGGCGGCGCGTACTTGACGCATGACAAAGTGGCACGTGCTTTGAAAAGCGGGCGGGTTACGCAGGCCGAAATTGATGATTCTGTGCGGCGCATCCTGCGGGTGATTGTCCGAGTCGGGCTGCTGGACGGGCCGCGCACGATTGACCACGGCATCGTCAACTCGCCCGCGCATCAGAAACTGGCGTATGAGGCCGCCTGCAGCGGGATCGTGCTGCTGAAAAACTCGAACAGCATTTTGCCGATTGATGCCGCTAGGATCAAATCCATCGCGGTGATTGGACCAGGCGCGAAAGGAATGCAGCTTGGGTCGCAGGGCAGCCCGAGTGTCCAGCCGTTTTATGCAATCCAGCCGCTCGATGGCATTAAAACGCGCGTCGGCAATGCTGTTACTGTGAACTACGCGGCAGGACTGGAAAGCGGCAGCCCTGTCCCCGCGTCCATGCTGACCCCTGCGCCCGGAGCGGGCAGCGGCCTGCGCGGGGAATACTACGCAAATCGAAATCTCGCCGGGCAGCCGGCAGTGGCTCGGGTTGATCCGGCGCTGCAATTCAACTGGCGGTATGACGCGCCTGCGCCGGGTGTGCCGCGCACGGAATTCAGTGTTCGCTGGACCGGAACTCTGATTGCCCCGGTATCAGGCCGATATACTCTCGCGCTGTCGGGTGATGACGGGTACCGGCTGTTTTTAGACGGGAAACAGGTCATAGACCACTGGTTTGAGGGCGGGATTTCGACGCAGGCAGTTGAAGTGAATTTCGAGGCCGGGTCCAAGCATCGCCTGCGGATCGAGTATTTTCAGGCAGCAGGAGATGCCGTACTCCGGTTCAACTGGGTCCTGCCCGGTGCGCCGTCCTTCGTAGATGCGGTGGAGGCCGCCAAGAAGTCCGATGTCGCCGTGGTCTGCGTCACGACAGCGGGAACGGAAGGGGAGGGGGAGGACCGGCCTTCCATGGCGCTGCCGGGCGATCAAGATGCACTCATCCGGGCGGTCGCTGCCGCGAACCCGAAAACGATTGTTGTCCTAAACAATGGCACTCCGGTTCTGATGCCGTGGCTGGCGAGTGTGCCGGGATTAGTGGAAGCTTGGTTTCCCGGCGATGAGGGCGGACATGCGCTGGCCTCTGTGCTGTTCGGCGATGTAAATCCAAGCGGCAAGCTGCCGACGACACTAGCGGCTCGTCGCGAAGATTACCCCGACTTCGGCCATTTTCCCGGCAGAAACGGGCAGGTGACGTATGCCGAAGGGATTTATGTCGGCTACCGGCATTTCGACAAACAGCACCTCGTACCGCTGTTCCCGTTCGGCTATGGGCTTTCGTACACGACATTTAAGTATGGTCCTCTTCGGTTGTCGCACCCAGTTTTCCCACCTCAAGCGACCGTTTCTGTGAGCGTTGCCATAACTAATATCGGCACACGTGCGGGCGCGGAAGTCGTGGAGCTGTATGTGCATGACCCCGCGCCGAAAGTTGACAAAGAAGTGCAGGCGCTGAAAGGCTTTGGGAAAGTAGACTTGCTGCCGGGTCAGACCAAGAATGTTACGATGACGCTTCGCCCGCGTGATCTTGCGTACTGCGATGTCCCCGGCAAACAGTGGAAGGCGGACGCAGGGGTTTACGACATTCAAGTGGGCGCCTCCTCGCGGGAGATTCGGCGGCAGGTTAGCCTGCGGCTCGGGCAGGACTACACCCAGTCGATTGTGCAGATGGGCGCACCAGGGCCGCCGGTGCACAACAAAAACGACTTGGCGTATAGGCGTCCGGTGACGTCGTCCTCGGTTCAGGAGGCTGACACGCCTGCCGCAGCCATCACCGATGGCGACGACAGCACACGCTGGAGTTCCAGCTTTGCCGACCCGCAGTGGGTCGCAATAGACCTCGGCAAGCCGGTGACGATTGACCATGTGAGGCTGCTCTGGGAGGATGCCTACGCGAGCGCCTATTCGGTTCAGGTCAGCACCGACCACAGGACTTGGACAGACGTATACCACACCGTGGACGGCACCGGCGGCCTGGAAACGATTAAGTTTGCGCCAGCTGCCGCCCGTTATGTGCGTATCTCCGGGACCAAACGCGCCACCGAGTTCGGCTACTCGCTATTCAGCGTGGAAGTGTATGCGCCGGGAACATAGGAAACCTCACCTGGCAGCAGGCTGCTCCCCTCTCCTTTCTCAAGGAGAGGGGAGAACCGGAGTTCCAGGGCGAGACTTCTTGTTTAACCGGCGAAGCGTTTGGAAACAGTGTCCCAGTTGACCGTGTTCCACCACGCGGCAAGATATTCGGGGCGACGATTGTTGTACTTCAAGTAATACGCGTGTTCCCAGACATCGTTGCCGAGGAGGGGCGTGTGGCCTTCGCTCATCGGGTTATCTTGGTTGGCAGTCGAGACGACGGCCAGTTTGCCATCGGCGCTCTTAACAAGCCAGGTCCAGCCGCTGCCGAAGCGCTTGACCCCGGCATCATTGACGGCGGTTTTGAGCGCGTCCACGCTGCCAAACGTCGAGTTGATGGCGTTGAGCAGCGGGCCGGTGGGTTCACCGCCGCCGCCGGGCTTCATAATCTCCCAGAACATCGTATGGTTAACATGGCCGCCGCCGTTGTTGCGGACAGCGGCTTTGATGTCTTCGGGAATGGCGTTCAGATCTTTAATCAGTTCTTCAGGTGACTTGCCGGCAAGTTCCGGGTGCTTGTCAAGGGCGGCGTTCAGGTTCGTGACATAGGCTTGGTGGTGCTTGTCATGGTGCAGGTGCATTGTCGCTTCGTCAATGTGCGGCTCAAGCGCGTCGTAAGCATACGGCAGCGCGGGGACTTCAAAGGCCATGGGGTGTAACTCCTTCGTGGGTATTGTTTCGTTTATTTCGCGATGACGGCAGGAAAGTCCTGCACGGCGAAAAAGTTCTCTACTTCGGCGAGGTCGTAGACGCGGCGGGCGGGGGGCAAAAACTGCAAAAAACGCTGACCGTAGGTTTTGCGGACTAAGCGGGTGTCTAAAATGGCGACGACGCCCCGGTCCTGGCTGGTACGGATGAGACGGCCAAAGCCCTGCTTTAGTCGAAGCTGAGCCTGGGGGAGCGCGAAATCGTTGAACCAGTCGCCGCCGGACGCGGTGATTTCGTCCACGCGGGCCTTATGGAGCGGGCTGTCGGGGACGGCGAACGGCAGCCGATCTATGATGACCAGCCGCAGGTCCGCGCCGGGGATGTCAACGCCTTCCCAAAACGACTGGGTGCCGAACAGGACGGCGTTTTTCTCGTCTTTGAACGTTTGAATGAGCTTCGGGTTCGGCATCTCGCCTTGACGCAGAAGCGGGTAGGGCAGGTCTGACTGGGTGAGCTGGTCGTAGGCGGCGTTCATGGCCCGGTAGGAGGTGAACAGTAAAAATGCGCCGCCTTTCGAGGCGTTGACCAGCGCGATCATTTCCGTGGCGGCATCGTAAGCGTAGCCGGGATCGTCGGACGGCATCGGCAGGTGGCGCGGCAGGTACAAAAGGCAGTTTTTTGTGTAATCAAACGGCGAGCCGACGACCGTCTCGGTAACGTTCGGGTCGGTCTCTGAGATGCCGAGGCGCTTGCGGACGTAGCCGAAGCCGCCGTCGGTCGAAAGCGTCGCTGAGATGAGTGCCGCGCCGACCGAGCGAGGCTGTTTCCAGAGGGCCGCCGACAGTATGGGTGCGACCGAAACGGGGGTCCAGTTGATGGTCGCCGACGGGCCGCGCCGGTTTTGCCGGGCGAGCGATCCCCAGCGAACGAAGTTGCTATCGTCGCCGCTGAACGCAAGTGTCAGCTCTTCTTTGGCCCGCACGCACTGACGCCGCAGGCCGTCCACGCGGTCTTTGAGGGCCGGCTGTCCGCCGGTATCCTGTTTGAGCAGGTCGGTGGCCGTTGAGTCAAGCAAAACACCGATGGCGGCGGCCTGGGCGCGGGCAGATTCGAGGGCCGACGCACCGCGCAGGATGTCCGAGACGACAAACTCGGGCCTTCCACCGTGCAGGAACGGGTCGAAGAGGGCAAGTGAGCTGTTTTCGATAGCCTTGAGACGCTCAGTATTCATGTCTAAGACACGCGCGGTGCGGCGCAGCTTGTCCATCAAAGACGGCAGGCGGGCAGACGAGAACGCGATGCCGAACGCGGCGGCGGCGGCGGTCTCCAGATGGTGCGCTTCATCAAAGACGACAAAATCGTAATCGGGCAGCAGTTTGGCATCAGGTTCCCCGCTGCGGCGCACGGCGAGATCAGACAAGAAAAGCGCGTGGTTGACCAATAAGATTTCCGCTTCTTGTGCTTCCCGGCGCATTCGGTAATAAAAGCAGCGGTCGAAAAAGCGGCACTCCTGTCCCTTGCAGGTATCCGTGTTCGCCCGGATTTCAGCCCAGCCGGGGTAGGTAAAGTCAAGGTCGGCGCTGTCGCCGGTTCCGGTGGTTTTGCTCCATGCGGCAATCTGCAAAAACTGGGGGTCGCCGACGGTCCATAAATCGCCGCGGGCCGCGTCCATGTCCTGCAGGCAGAGATAGTTGCCGCGTCCTTTGACGACAGCGGCTTCGCCGGGCATTTTCCAGATGGACTGTGCCAGCGGCATATCTTTGCCGGCAAGCTGCGATTGCAGGGCCAGTGTGTAGGTCGAAACCACAATCCGGCAGTTTGGCTTTGCGTGTTTGAGTGCAGGCAGGAGATAAGCGAGAGTCTTGCCGACTCCGGTGCCGGCTTCAATCAGGGCGATACCGCCGTGTGCCGACATGGCGGCATCAATGGCCGCCGCGACCCCTTGCTGCTGCGGGCGGGGGACAAAGCCCGGCAGAGCGCGTTTCAGTGCGCCGTTCTCGCCGAGATATTGTTTCAGATAATTGCGTCCAGCCATAAAAATTGAGTTCTTTTCGCGAAATGATTTTGAATAAATCTGTGTAAGTGGTTTGTTTTAGGCTGTTCGTAGGTATAACAGAACAGAACTTGACCGAAACACGTTCGGGCCGTCTGCTTTGCTCGATTCAAAAACAGCATTTGTCCTGAGCGCGGTCTTAGTAAAAAGGAGCTTTCCCACTTATGTCCACACGAACCACTTTGCATCGCCTGGCCCTTGCCAGCGCCGTTGCCGCTATGCTGGCTTCCGCCGGGTCCAGTGCTTTTGCACAGGCGGCTGATACGACTGCCCCGCCGCCGACTGCCGCACCGATGGATTCAACCGCGCCGATGCCGATGTCGTCTACGCCGATGTCCGGGCCGTCTGCTGTCCCAACGCCGCCGATGAACTTCCCGACCGATTACAGTATTCTCAATAACCGTGTTTTCGACGGTGTTGATTTGCAGCAGGCCCGCGCCCGTGGCCTTTCCGAAGCGCAGATCGCGACGATTGTTAAGATCAGCAAAGACACGGGTTATTCGTTCCGCGAAGTCTCGGCAAAAGTCGAGCAGGGTGAGACATTCGCGTCTCTCGCGACAATGTACGGCTTGAAGCTCAACGATGTTTATTCTAACGACAAAGAGAAGCAGCAAGTTTCCGACTACGATGTGCTGTCCAAGTACGCTGATTCTTTAAGCAAGAACAGCAGCGGCACGATGTCGGCGGCCATGCCTGCTATGTCACCGATGACCCCCGCAGAAACGCCAGCGGTAAGCTCTCAGCTCGACATTGTTCAGACGGCGATGGCGGCTAAGAACTTGACGACACTCGTGAAGGCGTTGCAAGTCGCCGGCCTAGTTGAGACCTTGAAAGGCGCTGGCCCGTTCACCGTGTTAGCGCCCGACGACAAGGCGTTCTCCAAGCTGCCGACAGGCGCTCTCGACGCGCTGCTCGCGGACCCTGTCAAGCTGAAGCAGGTGTTGACTTACCATGTCATTCCCGGCAACATCATGGCGGCCGACGCCGCGAACATGACTTCGCCGACTTCGCCTCCTACAGTAAATGGTGCAACTTTACAGGTCACCAAGCGAAGAGGCAAGCTGAAAATCAACGATGCGACTGTCATCAAAGCGGATATCAAGGCCAGCAACGGCACGATCCATATCATTGACAGTGTCCTGATGCCGCCGACGCCCGCGGATACGACCACGCCGCCCGCTGCACCGACGACGCCCGGCACAATGGATATGCCGCCGGCTCCTGCGCCGCCGGCAGCCCCTGCCCAGTAATCTCTTGCTCGGTTATATGATTGGCCTCCCGGCTCTGGAACTGTCCAGAACCGGGAGGCTTTTCTGCGTGATCGCCAAACTCCACACAAAGGCAGCGAAGATCGCACCGGCCACGACACCGGCGTCATTCAGCAGAAGGCAGGCAAGAGCACCGATTGCCCCCGCAGAACGGAGTGCTCTTTCACTGGCGTGTGCCGCCGGATTGCCCTTCCAGAGCCGAATTGTACTGCCAAGCGCCAGCCAGAGCAGCGCCGCCCACGCGCTGTGATAGGCCAGCCGCCCTTCAACGGCCAGCTTGCGCCGGACAATATCCCATCCCTCGCCTACTCCGCCCGACGCAATTCGCTGCACCGCCTCACCGAGATGCGACCGGCTGCCTGGGTGAAGAAACGCATCCCCGAGCGCTGCCGCCGCCATTCCCGTCAGTACCACTGCCGCCAAGAATACAAAAGATTTCAGTGTCCAGCGTCGTCCGCTGACGGTGTGCAGAAATGTTCCAAAGACGGCGAGCGAGGCCAGGACACCGCCGGCTTTCGCACCTGCTGAACCGAGCAAAATGACAATGCCTACCATTAAGGCAGTCAATGCAAGTTGCGATGGACGCCGCGGCTGCCAGAAGCCATAAACCATCCCAAGCGCCACGCCGAGCAGCAGACCCATCGCTTCGTTGCCGAGGCCGTAGTAACGAGCACCTTCGAGGGCCGAGTATCCAAGAATCCCTCGGTGCATGAGACTGTTGCCTGTGACCATGTCAACGCCGACGGCTGCTGAAATCGCCGCACAGCCGAATATAACAACACGCTCTGGCCTCACGATGTGGGTGACGGCGGCAAGCACTGCCAGCATCACGAGAACAAGAATGCCGAACGAGAGCGCAGAGACAGCAAAAAGCGCGGCAGTCAGTGCGGCGGCGGGAGCCAGGCACAAGACGCCCGGAACGGCAAACCGGGAGGCAAGCACCGTCACTGCCAGAATCCAGAAGCCCAACACGGCGGCGAGATAAGGCAGAAGGCGCATGGCGTCAGAGTGTGCTATGGCCTCCGTGTTCAGGGCTTCCGCCCGTTTGACGCCGTCCGGCAGGGGCATCTCCGACCAGGCGAATCCGAACGGCAAGGGCTGAAACCCTGAGCGCGGGATGCCGAAATACGCCGCAATCGTTGGCGCGAAATCCGTGTTTGTCGTCAGACCGGGGCAGCGTGTCGAGGGCGATGCGAGCAGTCCTGCCGAAATGCCCGGTCCCCAAACCAGCACTGGCGCGAGCGATCTGCCTTGACCACTGACGGTCGGCGAGACAATTACCAAGCGGCCATGAATCGCGGCGATTTGACCCGCTGCGTCTGCGATTGCAGCGTCGGCAGCTTGTATATCGGGGCCGGCGTCCCAGATCAGGCATTCGCCCGGGGTTGCCGTTAATCGCGAAACACGCTGCACGGTGCCGAGACTGTCAGCTGCAAGCCAGTCAGAGCCCGGACCGCCGCCGGCAGCAACTAGGATTTTGTGCACGGCAAGCGTGTCGGCGAGACTACCGAGCCGCAAGTCGTAGCCTAAATCACGGTTCGCGGCGGCAACCGCAGGCCATTCGAGGCAGACCGATGCACCAGGAGACGGCTTTTGCCCGGTTCGGCGCTCAAAGAACGCGGCAGAGGCTCCAAATGCCGGGACAAAGCCGGTGGCAGAAGCTGTACCGGCGGCACGCGAGCCGGCAGCGAGTGTCAGCAGGGCGGCTTGCGGCGTTTCCGTTTCGGTCTTCCCTACCTGGTGCGCTGTCCGGGTATTCATCACCGAAGCCGCGCCGGTTTGTAGAAGCCGGTGCAGGGTCGGGGCATCGGCGTCTTGCCATTCACTGAGGCTGGTTCCAGGCAGCAGAACGACAACTACAGCATTTGGAGAGGCAGAAACGGGCAGTAAAAGGCAGAGCCAGCAAATCAGGGCAATCAGTGTCTTCATGAACGAGACAAAGCGGCATCAAGTGCCTGCCGCACGGTGTCAACACCGATGACGTTCAGGTCTGGCATCCGGCGCAGGCTGGCTTTGTTACGCCCGCAGATGATGGCCTGCTTGAAGCCCATCCGGGCAGCTTCCCGCAGGCGCAGCTCGACATGGCCGACCGCGCGGACTTCCCCGCCGAGGCCGACTTCCCCGGCAAACACGATGGTTGGGTCAACAGGCCGCTCCTGGAAGCTGGATGCGGCGGCGACGGCGACGGCAAGGTCGGCGGCAGGCTCGTCGGCCCGGACGCCGCCTGCGAGATTGACAAAGACATCCTGACTGGCAAGCCCCATGCCGACACGCTTTTCCAAAACGGCCAGAATGAGGCTGACCCGGTTCTGATCTACCCCGGAGACGGTCCGACGCGGATTCGACAGATAGGAAGGGGCAACGAGCGCCTGGACTTCAATCAGCATCGGGCGCGTCCCTTCGACGGTGGCGAGAATGGCCGACCCGGCGGTGTTCACTGTGCGCTCCGCCAGCAGCATTTCCGACGGGTTCGGGACTTCGACCAGCCCTTCCTCGTGCATCTCAAACAGCCCCAGCTCATCGGTAGACCCGAACCGGTTTTTGACGGCTCGTAAAATGCGATAAGTATAATTCTTGTCGCCTTCAAATGTCAGCACGGTATCAACCATATGCTCTAAGACGCGCGGGCCGGCGAGAGTGCCTTCTTTCGTGACATGGCCGACCAGAAAAATCGGGATGCCTTCGCCTTTTGCGACCTGGGCAAGATGGGCGGTTGCGGCCCGGACCTGCGAGACGGAGCCGGCAGCGGACTCGATATCCGGGTGTTGCATCGTCTGAATGCTGTCAATAATCGCAAACAGCGGCCGTTCCGCCTGGATGACCGCCGCAATCTGCATCACGTCGGTTTCATTATGCAGCAGCAGTTCGCCGCGAGTAATCCCAAGCCGCTCGGCCCGCAGCTTAATCTGCGTTGCTGACTCTTCGCCTGAGATATACAGCGTTTTGCCCCCACGCATCGCCGAGTATCCTGCAACCTGCGTGAGCAGAGTTGAGTTGTGGACAATCAAGTCGCTTGCGACAAAGTTTGCACCCTCGGGGACAGTAATGTCGTAGACAGGTTCTTGACCTGCAGGAACGATAGTCTTAATCTCGTCCCAATAAATGTCGCTGTCAGCCAGCCGCCGCAAAAACGAGGAAGGGTAGGCAGCGGCAAGAGCTAAGACTGTTCGTCGGCAGAGAGGCCGGTCATGACGCCGGTTCACGATTCTTACTCCCGCAGTTCGCGAAATCTCGGCAAATGAGGCCCCCGCAGTGGCAACACTCAACTGGGACCAGAAGTCAGCAGGAAGCGGAATTGTGTCCCAGTGTGTCGGGGTCAGGCGTGCTAGTGGCAAACTTGCAATTTTTTCTTTTGCTTCAGCACATCCCCAAATGCCGATCTCGGTCAAATAGCGTTTGACTTCCGGACCAAGCATTTGAATTTCGTAAGCGACATGATCTGCCCCGCTGACTTGACTCGGCTTTGTTCGCAGCTTTGTGATAAACCCAAAGCGCAGCAAAAGATGCTGAACGTCTTTAGCAAGCTGCCGGCTGATCGTGGAATAAGACAGGCCAGGCACCGCCTGATTTACTACATGAACAGAACCGTCGCAGGAAAGTAAAACTTTGAGAAATAACGCGAGCTGTGATTTAGGCAGGCCGAAGATCGCTTGTGGGACAGCTTTTGTTGCCGATCCCGAGTAACGCAGGCCATATTCTTTTAGAAGCCGTGCGACGGGTGTGACAAGGGGAGCTAAATGAACAGCATCTGGGGCAAGTTCTGCGGCATCGACTTCCAAAGCTGCCGCGAGACGCTCAAAATCGACAGGCGATGGAACGCAATCACCGTCACACCAGGTCCCGAGACGTGAATGGGGTACTCCGATGTGACGTGCTAATGCCATCCAGGAAATCTTCTTTTGATTTCGCAGGCTTATCAGTGCCGTTTGGAAATCGGTCCGGTCTTTTCCGCGTGCTCCGCCGGAAATGACCAGGCTCAGCTGCTTCGCACGACTGCCGGCTTTTGCATAGACTCGCAGTGACATGCCAAGGTAATTTGCTAGACAATATAAGTCAGCTTCGACCTCAGGCAGTACGGAGGTAACACAAACACCGGACTGGGCGGAACCGTCAGAAAGAATATAAGCAAGAATCTTGATAACTTCCTCATCAAGAGACTGTGAGCCGAAAAAGGGCAATGCGCGGGGGGAAGCAAGCCGCGCTCCGGGACAGAGTTCGCTGACCGGTTTCCAGCCGTCCGGGGTCAGAACCGGATGGGTAGGTGTGCAGCGAAGTGTTTTCCCGAGACGAGTTGTGACTTCAACAATTTCCTGAATGCCGTTCACATGAAACTGGCTGATAGCAGCCGGGACAAGACAATAGGTGTTCTTTTCCAGTGTCAGCACGGGCCGTTTTTGGTCCGCCCATTCCGTGATTGGAAAATATGCGCCGCTGATCGGATCGAAAACGCGCTCTGAACCCGCGAGGCATTTCCCCACACCGGGATCTCCGCCGATGAGTGTTAAGGCACCGCGCACGATGCCGCCGCCGAGGACGCGGTCGAACTCACCGATGCCGCTTAATATGCGGCCCTCCTGGGCAGGGGAGGGGACATCGGCGAGGCGTTGAGGTTTCGACTGGCCGACAAAGGGTGGCAGGGCGGTCCGGGCGCCGGGCGCTTTGGAAGGTGCGACGGAAATGGTCTCTTCAAGCGACCCCCATTCCTCGCACGCCGGACACTTGCCGAGCCACTTGGCGCTTTCGTGGCCGCATTGGCGGCACACATATTTGATCTGCGCTTTCGCCATAAGTGTATTGTACCTGATTTGACACCGTGCGCCGTTTCTGCTAGAATTAAGTGTTGGATGGAATTGAGAGGTGATTTTTATGCCAAGCGTCCATGAAACCCTGACGGCACTGTACGCCGTTCAGCAGAGTGATACCCTAATCCAAAGAGCCAAACGGTCCCAGTCAAACTTGGATAACGGCATGGCGGCGGCAGGAGCGGCGGAGGCTGCGAACAGCGCGTCGGCAGCGAAGAAAACCGAGCTGCATAAAATCGCCGGGGACTTGAAAGACAATGAGCTGAAGCTGGCAACGGTTGAGACCAAGCGCAAGTCCTACCAGCAGAAGCTGTATCAGGGAACGGTGACAAATGCCAAAGAACTGGCGAATATCGAAAAAGAAATTGAAGCGCTTGGCCGGCAGCAGTCGGATTTGGATGGGCGCATTCTGCTGCTGATGGACGAAACCGAGCAGGCACAGGCAGCATCGAGTGTGGCTGATGCGGTGGCTCACGCGGCGGAAGGCCACAAAGCGGAGACGATCGCGGCGTACCAATCCCGTTATGAGGCGCTGACTTTGGAACTCTCGAATTTGGCACAGCAGCGAGAAAGTGCGGCGGCTTCGGTGGAAGACAAGGCCGCGCTCAAGCGCTATGACGACATCCGGGCGAAGGCATCAGGCATTGGTATTGCCAAGATTGAAGGTGATACCTGTGGCGGCTGCCACATGAAACTGTCGTCTACTTTGATTAAGGCCGTCAAAGGGCGGACACAAATCCAGCCGTGCGAGAACTGCGGGCGTCTGCTGCTGACATAGTTCTTCGGGTGCATTGATTCTCCGGGTGCATTGACGCATAGCCGAACCCCGTGCTATAATTGGAAGAGGTTCGCTGCTCCCGAT
>JAYVVR010000245.1:0-4400 GCA_043786835.1 Armatimonadota bacterium
CTGTGTCACTTATTCGCGAAGAATACGGAAACCGCAAAAGACCGGCTGGGGGAGGCGTCGCGGCAGCCAGGACTGACCGACACGCAAAAAAGCGATGTCACGGCGGCGATGGCGTATACGGTGTTTTTGACCGGCCATCTCGCAGAAGCGAAAAAGCTGGCGGCCCAAAGCGGCGGTGCGGACGACTCACTCGGCGCGGAAGTCGCGGCGCTGGCCCTGCTGAAAACCGACCATAAAGCCGGCGAAGCGGCGCTGGCGAAGTTTACGGCGGCAGGTGGGCTAAAAGTCCGTGAACAAGACGGCCTGCATCCGCTGTTTGACCCTCAAACGCCTCTGGAGCCGTGTGTTATCCCGCGTGACTTACAGCAGATGTACGCTGATCGGCTTTCCGGGTGCATTTCGGCGTCGAAACGGGCCGCCGGCGAGGTTCAGCAATGTTCGGGGATTGTGGACTTGAACCCGCCTCAAACACTGCCGTCGCGAACGGCCCTGCTGTCGTACTGCGTGGACGGCCACATGGCCGCGATGGTCAGTCAGCCCCCATACACGTTTACCTGGAATACGGTGCAGGTCGCAAACGGGACCCACACGGTCCAGATCGAAGCCGTGGATGCGTTCGGCAATGCGCTCACAACTCAAACCGAAACCGTGCGGGTCTCCAACAAAAACGGCGTGGCGGCACGGCAGGCCGATGATCTGGGCATGACGGCGTTGAAAACCCGTCTCTGGAACCTGCTGGCCCTGCGCCCGTCCCGCAAAGTCGCCGAATGGACACTCGCGCAGGCAGCACTCGCGTCGGGGAATACCGCCGCGTCGGGAAGCCACCTAGAGAATGCGGCGGCGCTCGACCCTGCTTACAAAAATGGGCGCGCCACGGCCCGCGCCCTGTTCGGTCCGCCACCGGCCCTGCTCAGTTTGAGCCTAGGAAGCAGTACTCTCAAGCAAATCGCGCTGACATTCGACGATGGCCCAAGTCTTACTCGGACTCCTGCGCTTCTTGATGCGCTTGATACGGCTCACGCTCCGGCGACATTCTTCGTGGTCGGCTCTCGTGCTGCCGAGGCCCCGGCCCTGCTCCAGCGGATGGCGAAACGCGGCGACGAAGTGGAAAATCACTCGTTCACGCACCCGAACATGAACCTGCTCCTGCTGCCGGAAGCGGAAGCGGAGATCGTGCGCGGTTCAGTCGTCATCCAGGCGCTGACGGGAAAACAGCCCCACTTCTTCCGTCCGCCCGGCGGCAATGCAAGTCCCGCTATTCAGCACCTCGCTCAAAGCTACGGATTGTCGATGGCGTATTGGACTGTAGACGCGGTTCACTACGAAGATTTAGGCTCTCCAAACGGCCTTGTCAACTATGTGCTCGCGCATGTCCATTCCGGCTCGATTGTTTTAATGCATAACGGTCCTGATGTCACGACGACGGCCATTCCTGCCCTTGTCGCCGGCTTGCGGGCGCGTGGCTACTCGCTTGTGACGCTTGCCGAGATCGCGAAAGGCCAGACAAACACGGCTGCGAAGACTGCGCCGAAGACGAGGGAATAAAACCTACCCCGCCTTGTTCCTCGGCTTTCCCTCCCGAAATGGGATGGCCCGAAGTGCTCTGCCGTCCGCGCATGCTCAATCGCCGCTGGTTTATGCCGCTCTTTTAGGAATGAATATCGGGCCGAACCTGACGCTGTCCGGGTCGCTGGTGATCCTGCTGGTTTGGGAAGCGGCTCAAAAGAAGGACGAAACACTTGGGGCGAAAGATTTTCTCGAAGTCGGCCTCTGCGTCACGCCGCTGACCCCGCTGGTCGCAGGGCTTGCGCTCTGGGCGACGTTTTTGGTGGTGCGTTAGGATCCCCCTCAATACTGGGGGAGTAGTATGGAGGGTAGGCACAAAAAGATAGAGGGCAGGCACGGGGACCTGTCCCTACGGGGTCTCTCTGGCTCCCCCATTGTTGGGGGCGGGGGGGGATCCTAACGCCCGGTCAGCCGGGTTTTTAGGAAATCGAGCGGTGACTGGATTTGCAGGGTCAGCAGGACGACAATCGGCGGGCGGCCCGGCGAACGAACTAACACGCCGCTTTGGTAAGTGCCTGCCAGCAGGTCAGCACTCGGCACGGCGACTTGAACGGCAACAGTTTGGCCAGGTATCAGTATGCCTTCCGACGGCAGCATAAGCAGGCCGTCAATCGGCTTGCCGGCCCCGCCGGTGGCTCTTTCGGCGAGTGAGGCAATTTGGAACTCTGCGGGCGACTCGCCGCTGTTTTTCAGCGTAAACTCTCCTGATGCTGCCTGACCGCGCCGGGCAGAAAGCTGAAGCGGCGCGGGCGCAGTCTCCGAGCCGTTGACCTGAAGCTGTCCGGGGGACGGTGCGAAGCTGACACTGCACTCGACACTCCATTTGTCCCCAGCAAGTGTTTCGCCGAAATCGCCGGTCTGGTCATCGGAGTTGATCTCGAGCTTTCCTGTCAGAAGCTTGCCGCGCTCGGCAGCCTTCGACGCGTCAACCCGCACCGCGACTTCGTTTTCATTGCCGCTGTAGCGGTTCCGGTCTACGAGTATCCAGGGTGCCCGTGCTTTGATCTCGCCAGAGATTTCGCCGCCGCCGGCATTGTAAAATGAGACCGTCAGCGGCGGCGCAAGCCGGCCTCGGGCGACTTCGCCGAACCGCAGGTGCTTTTTATTGACCAAAAGAACCGGCGGGGCGATTTCGCGCAGCTCCTGCAAAAACTCACCAGCGCTGGCATACCGGTACTCGGTATTATACGAAATCGCCTTGTTGATGAGCCGGGCCAGATCGAGGTCCGCGTTCGGCTGCTGGATCAGTGAGTTAGTGATGTACATGGAACGCTGATTGATCTGCTCCTGGTCAGGGGCGACTCCGGTAATCATCTCGTACAAAATGCAGCCCATCGCGAAGATATCCGTGCGAACGTCTGCGATCCACTTGCCGTCCGCTTCAAGCTCTGGCGGCAGGTAGCCTTCGGTGCCGTACAAGAGAACCGGCGCATCGTTTTCATGGCCGTGTCCGAAATATTGGGCCGCGCCGAAGTCGAGCAGCGTCAGATGCCCCTGCGGAGTAATCCGAATATTAGCGGGCTTCAAATCATGGTGAATAATCTGGCGCGAATGCAGAAAGGCCAGCGCGTCGCAGAGCGAGACCGACCACTTCAGGGTCCAGAGTCGGGGCAGGGGGTGGCGTTTTAGGATAATCGCGTCAAGAGTTGCGCCGACAATGAACTCCTGGGCGATATAGTAATGGCCGTCGTTTTGGAACGCTTCATAAAACGTCGGCATGAGCGGGTGGGGGCTGGCTGCCATGCCGACGGTGCGTTCCCGGTCGAACAGCGCCTGTAAGGGGGTGGCGTCGCGCGGGTGGCGTGCCGGAAAGAACTCTTTGAGCGCAACCTGCCGCCCGATGATGTTTGGGTCACGGGCGAGGTACACGGCGCCGTAAGCACCCTGTCCGACAATGCTTTCAATCACATACTGCGTTTGGTGTCCCGGCACGGACTCGCCGGCGACCAGCAGCATCACATCGTCATATCGTTTCCGTTTCGCCACGTTTTGTGTACCTTCGGCCCCAACTCTTAAGCTAAACTCTTGACAAATCTTACTTGTAAAGGTATTATACCTGATATGGCCCTATCGTTTAACGGTCAGGACAGCGCCCTCTCACGGCGTAAATCGCAGTTCGATTCTGCGTAGGGTCATCTTTCGCTTCCGCAAGGCAATCGCCTTGCGGAAGTTTTTGTTTCTTGGGTATTAACACATTATGGAACGATTGTACGCGCCTTGGCGCATGGCTTATATTGAGCAGCCGCGCGAGCCGAATGCACGCGAGACAGGCTGCGTCTTCTGCGACGCGGCAGCGTCTGCCGACAATGTGAAAAATCTCGTTGTTCACCAGGGCGAATCTGCGTTTGTGATTTTGAACAAGTTTCCGTATAATAATGGGCATCTGTTGATTGTTCCGTACACTCACACGGCGAAGCTAGACGATTTAACCGACGCTGCGACGACCGAGCTTTTGACGCTGGCGAAAGCCGCCCAGCGTGTTTTGGGGAAAGTCATGCACCCTGAGGGCTATAATTTAGGCATGAACTTAGGCACTGCCGGCGGCGCGGGTATCACTGACCACCTGCACCTGCACGTTGTCCCGCGCTGGAACGGCGACACCAATTTCATGCCTGTTTTGACTGACGTAAAAGTGATGCCGGACTCGTTAGAGCATTCGTGTTTACTGCTCCGAGCGGCCTGGAACTAAACATCTTAGAAAAGAGCAAACATAATGGCGGACGAAACGCAAGCTGCACCAGTCAGCAAAAGCCAGATCATCCTTGACATGGCAACCGAGGCTAGCACCTGCCCGGCATGTGATTTGTCGGAAACGCGCACGAAAGTCGTCTTCG
>JAYVVR010000246.1:0-12052 GCA_043786835.1 Armatimonadota bacterium
GCCTGCGGCAGCGGCAGCCCAGGCAGTGATGAGGAAGATAAGAATGTCAAGCAAAAATGGTTACCCCGAAAAGACGCCATGGGTCAAAACCCAAGGCTCCGGAAGACAGTGTCGAGGCGACACGGGAAACGAAATATACCGAACACGTATGTCTTGTATCACTGCGACCCAGATTTATCCGAAGCCTCGGGTTTTAGCCTGTGGCTAATCTCGTAGACTGGCTAGCCGCCCCGTCACAGCCGGCTTCACTGCCTGTCCGTTCACCGTCAGCACAGTCTCGCCTAAGAAATGTCCGAACCAGCCGGCTTGGACAATCGGCACAGTGTTGACGACCAGCGGCGCGTACAGCTTGTTATGGCTGTGGCCGCCGATAATCAAATCCAGCTCCGGGCAGGCGGCGGCGAGGCGCTCATCTTCCCGCAGGCCGATATGCGTCAGGGCAATTACAATGTCGGCCTCGGAGCGCAGACGGGCGATCTGCTCTTTTGCCGCTTGAGCCGGGTCGTCAAAGACAAATGCACTGACTAAACGGGCGGTCATGCGCGGCGTCACCATCGGCACGGTCAGGCCGAAAACGGCGACGCGCAGGCCGTTTGGCAGCGTCTTTACGAACGACGACACAGTCGGCAAAAGGCCGCCTTTGTCGTCGCGCCAGCGGATATTCGCGGACAAAATTGGAAATTCGGCCTTTGAGAGTTTCAGGCGCAGCAGCGTGTCGGCGACGTGAAATTCCCGGTTTCCCAGCGTCATTGCGTCGTAGCCAGTTTCAGACATCAGCGTCAAAATCGGCTCGCCGCCGGGCCGGACCCCGACATTGCCGGCGGAAATCGCGTCTCCAGAGTCCAGCAGCAAGACGTTCTCGCATTTTGCTTTCTCGGCTCTGATAAATGCGGCTTGTGCCGGTGTCAGGTGGTTGTGAAAGTCGTTTGTATGCAGCAAAGTCAGCGATTTGGGAAGCGTCATTGCCGCACCCCCTCACTCTGTTTTGACAGGGAAAGATAGGCGGCAACGGCTTCGTCAAGCCGGCCCTGACGACGTAAAATCTCTTCAACCGCATCCCGCACGGCCCCATGCCCGCCGGGGCGCGGCGTGATCCAATCGGCTTGAACTTTTAAGAACGCAGACGCATCGGCGACCGCGATTTTTGTCCCGACCACCCCGAACGCCGGCAGGTCGTTGATGTCGTCGCCGACAAACGCCGTTTCTTCTAAACGCAAACCATACTTTTTCCGAAGCGCTAAAAGCGCACTGGCTTTATCGCCGCAGTTCTGCACGAGGTCCGTGACGTTCAGCTCTGCTAAACGCACTTCAACGGCCCGGCTCGTCCGCCCGGAAATCACCGCGATTTGGAGACCTACTGCCAGCGCCATCACAATCCCCAGACCGTCGGCAACATGGAACGCTTTTGCCTGCCCGCCGTCCGCATCGTATAGCAGCGTCCCATCAGTCATCGTCCCGTCAACATCGAGAACAACCAGCTTGACTTTCTGCACGGGTTAAACGATCCCTGCTTTAACAAGGTCTTTGAGTGTCAGCATACCGACCGGGCGGCCTTCGGCGTCTACGACCGGGGCGTCGCCGGCCCGTTGGTCGGGCAGGGGGTGGAACGTATCTAAAAGCCGCAGGCCCTCGGTCGCGAGCAGGTCCGCTGTGACGACGCCGGGGCCGACTGTCATCGCCTCCGATGCAGGGCGGGACAGCATGGATTGATTGTCCAGCAGATGCCGCCGAATGTCGCCGTCGGTCAAGAGGCCGATGACTTTGCCATGAGCATCAGTCATAATCGCCGCGCCGGCGTTGGCCGCCGTAATCGCGAACATGGCGTCCAAGACAGTTCGGTCTGCCGGCACAATCGCGACGGCGTCCCCCGTCCGCATGACATCGGCAACACGCAGTATCAAGCGCCGCCCAAGAGTGCCGGCGGGGTGCAGGCGCGAATACTGCGCGGGCGTGAAGTCGCGGGCGACCATGACTGTCACGGCCAAAGCGTCGCCGAGCGCAAGCATCGCCGATGTACTGGTGGTCGGCGCAAGGTTCATCGGGCAGGCTTCGCGCTCGACCGAAACATCCAATATAACTCGGGCCGCTCGCCCCAGTGTTGACAGCGGTTTCCCGGTCACTGCGATAAGCGGCGTCCCAAGCTGCCCGAATGCCGGCAAAACTCTGAGCAGCTCGTCGGTCTCGCCGCTATAAGAAAAGGCGACAATCAAATCGCCGGGCTGAACCATGCCCAGATCCCCATGCACGGCGTCGGCAGGGTGCAGAAACTGGGCCGGAGTTCCGGTAGATGACAGCGTCGCCACTAGCTTGGCCCCAATATTGCCGCCTTTGCCCACGCCCGTGACGACAACCCGGCCTTTGGTTTCGAGAATGAGACGCACAGCCTCGGCCCACGCCGATCCATTCAAACTGTCCGCCAGCCCGTCCAATGCCCGTGCGGCCTCACGAATAACGCGCTGGCCTTCTTCATGCCAGGACGGTTTTAAATCTTTTTCGTCCATTACTTGTTATTATACGGTGTCAGCCGAAGAAATCGCATGAAGTGCGGTAAAATTACTGGGATAGACCCGCCCGAAAGGTTTCTTCATGCCTGAACGCTCTTTCTTCCCTACCGCATCCCTCGCTTTGTGGCTCCTTGCGCTGCCGCTATCTGCGCAAACTACTGACCCGGCAGCAGCCCAAAAGCTCCAAGCCGGTGTCGCCGCTTACCAAAGCGGGCAGATGATGCTGGCCGAAGCCGACCTGCGGGATGCGGTGCGTCTCAGCCCAAGCTCGGCGGATGTGCACAACACTCTTGGAATTGTTTTGCAGGCGCTGGGAAAGAATGCCGACGCGGTTCAGGAGTTTGCAACTGCCGTGCGCCTGCGGCCTGCAAACCCCGATGCCCGGTATAATTATGCATTGGCGCTCGACAAGCAGGGGCAGACGCCCAATGCCGTTAGGCAGCTTCGAGCAGCCATTGCCCTGCGTCCTGACTTCGCGCCTGGTCACTATATGCTGGGCCGTTTTTTCGAGAAGCAGAGTCAGCCTAAAGATGCCCTTAGAGAGTTTACCGAAACGGTGCAACTTCAGCCCAGCGATAGCCGCGCTCATTACTCGCTCGGCAATGCGCTTGACGACACCGGCGACCCTGCCGGCGCGATTCGCGAGTACGAACGGGCCATTACACTCGACCCTGCCAACGCCGATGCGTTCAACGCTTTCGGCAATGTGCTGGATGTGCAGGGAAAACACGCCGACGCCATACGAAACTACCGGTCGGCGCTTCGGCTCCAGCCGAATTTTGCGATGGCCCATTACAACTGTGGCCTGGCTTTGTCAGCATTGGGGCAGCGGGCAGGTGCCGTCAAAGAGTACCAAGCCGCGCTGCAAAGCGCCCCCAAGCTGATCCTCGCCCGAATTTACCTGGCAAAAGCGCTGTCCGAAGAAGTCAAGCCTGCCCAGACTTTGCCGCCTGTTCCCGTCGCCGCGCCTTCGTTTCTTCAGCGCGGGCGGGTCGCCTACAATCAAGGCAGGGTGGCGGACGCCGAAACGCTCCTGCGCCGCGCGGTCCACGCCGACCCGGCAAGTCCCAAAGCGCACTTTTATCTCGCCGCTGCGTTTGACGACGCGGACCGCCACAACGACGCCGTCAAGCAGTACCAGGCCGCTCTGCACCTAAGCCCACGGTATGCAGCCGCCCGTGTCGCGCTCGGCATGACCCTCTACCTTGCCGGGGACCATGCCGGAGCGCGGGCGCATTGGCGCAGCGCCCTCTCTCTCGGTGACCGTTCCCAGGCCGCCGAAGCCGCCCAGCTTTTAAGAGTGTATCGCGGCGGCTAAGAAACTGTTCAGAAATGCTCTTGGCCCCTGATAATGGGGAACCAGACAAGTCCCGGTATTTCCGTTCCATACTGCTCCTCCGTTCGGAGGGGGGCTAGAGAGGCTTTCATCAAGGCTTTAAAGTAGTTTTTTGTTTTCAGACCACGCATTTCCGGGAAGTAATTACCATGAGATTTTACGCCGCCTTATCCTGTTTGACCCTCGCCGCTTTTCTACCACTTGTGCTTGCCGGCCCGTCCGCAGCCGCCGTGCCTCCTGCCGCGCAGTCAGCGATCATATCTGCCTATGGCGAACTTAATACCGCGTTTACCCAGCATAACCTGGATCGCTTTTTGACATTCTTTACGCCGGATTACAAAGCCGTAGACGAAAAAGGGGCCACCTACACGAAGGAGCAGACCCGGAAGCAATATCAAGGCCAGCTCAAGCAAGTGAAAACAATGCAGAGTCGCTTTACAATTCAAAACTTTGCGTCCGTGCCGGGCGGCATTCAAGCAGAAATGAAGCTGCACACGCAGGGCATTGGGGAGAAGCGCGTGCTATTTATGAAGTTCAAAGGCACCTACACCGATGACCTCTGGGTGCGGGACTTATGGGTCGAAACCCCGCAAGGCTGGCGGATCAAATCCCGCAAGACTTTCTCCGATAAGCTGGTAACCCATCCCGGCTGAATAGACCTTTTGGGTCGCCCCTGGATTAGAAATCCAAGGCTTTTGACGTGTGACTGTCTGAAACAGGCATAAGAGACTGTGTAAAAAGCCGAGCAGTCCCCCCTGGCCCCCAATAATGGGGGAGCCCGAGTGAGTAGAGAGGGCCATTCTTGTCCTCGTCATGCTCCCCCATTATTGGGGGCTGGGGGGACTTCGGAATCGTTTCTACACAGTCTCTAAGAAGTACAGGCGAGGCTGCTCCGCTCTTGTGTCCACGCAATGGACAATCGATTTGTAAGAGACCCAGATTTCCAATCTGGATACTTCGGATTCAGGCGAAACGCAAAATGCCCACCGCGTCCCCAAGACACGGCGGGCATTGCTTCTTACTTGCTGCTTGCAGACAAGTTTTCTTCGCTGGAATAGTAGCCTAACTCAACCAGCAGATCGTCCGGATCGGTGTCTAAGAAGCGTGAAATAGCTTCAATAAAATCGGCGGACGGGGCGGCGGACGGCTCTGTCGCGCGGGCAAGCATCTCTGCTTCAGTTTTCATGGCGTAATCTCCTCAAAATGGTGCATTTTTCTCGTAACTTTTGGAACTAGGGCAAAACCTTTTTGTTATACCACACTTTCTAGCTTTTCAGCGGCTCAGCAGGAGTAGCTGAAATATTTTTTCTTGCAATGTCGGTTTCAGTTTGGTATACTCAGACTATTGTGGCTGAAATCATTGACAACCGGGAGCAAAGACTGGCGGAACGGGTCGCCAAATACCTCGCTGCCGACGCGGTCGGGGCGCGGCTTGCGGTGGGCTACTTGTTTCTTGATGGCCTGCTGCCACTTCAAGAACATCTTGCTCGGCTTGATACTATCGAGATTTTGATTGGGAATGTCGTGAACCGGCTGACACAGGAGCAGGTGCGCGAAGAGGCTGCTTCGCGTCGCCGGGGCGGGGAAGACGAAGTTCGAGGCCAGGAAGATGTCGCGGCGACCCTGCGGGAGACGCATGACCGTGCTACGGCCGAGACTGCGCTGAACCTGCGGGGAACACTGGCGGCGCTGGACCGGGCCCCGGAAATGCAGAGGCTGCTGCTGACACTTGCCGGATGCGTCGCGCGGGGCAGTCTGAAAGTGAGGCTATATACCGCCGGGCGCATTCATGCAAAAGTCACGATTGTCGAATATCCTGCAGGCGGGCTGCCAGCAGTCGCGATTGTCGGAACAAGCAATTTGACACTCGGCGGCGAGGCACATCCGACCGAGCTAAATGTCGCGCTGACAGACCCGGAAAGCGTTCAGTCATTGGAAGCGTGGTACCAGCAGCTTTGGGAAGTCTCGTCGGACTTTCACCGAGAGCTATTCGCAGAACTCGGCCAAAGCTGGGCATTCGATACCGAGATCTCGGAAAATTGACTGTAAGACAGCAGATCGTCGAGTGACTCGTCATCGCGCCAGGGCTGGCGGGCTGAGAACCCGCCGGATCGCAGATCATCCTGCGTGTCGGAAAGAGCTTCCGCCTGGGCTGGCGGCACAAGAATTAAGGGTTTCATACGACCTCCTCGTCGCGAAACAAGTGAACCTGAGTGGTTAAAGGCGACACTGCCTCAATATTTAGTTTACTCGTTTTTTTCGGTTTTTACACCTGTTTCCGAATTATCGGCAGAAAAAAGCGCTGAGAAGAGGCCGGCGGAAACTCTCATGCCCGAAACAACATATTCAGAACCGCAAAGTTCAGCAGATCTCTTGCCTGCCCTGCTCGCCCTGCCGCGCGGGGCGACCGTTCTGCTGCTCGGAGCGCCCGACTCCGGCAAATCTACGTTTGTCCGCGGGGCCACTCTTGCGCTTCTCGGGGCAGGCCGGTCTGTCGCCATCGTAGACTGCGATTTAGGCCAGAGCGAGATCGGACCGCCGGGAACCATCGGCGCGGCACAGGCGGTCCCCGGCACCGAGTTCCGGTCCCTGCGCGACCTGCCAGTGGCGGCAGGCTATTTTGTCGGCGCGATTTCCCCCAGCCGTCACCTGCTCGATATCTGTGTCGGGGCGACCCAAACTGCGCGGGCGATTAAAAAGAGCCGGCCTGATTTCATACTGGTAGACACCGACGGCTTTATTCACGGCGGCGGGGCAAGGCAGTTCAAGCGGCGGCTTTGCGAGCTTCTTCTTCCGCAGGTGGTCATTGCCCTCACGCGCGGCACCGAGATTGACCCACTTTTGACGGCGTTCTCGAAGATGGACACGCCGGACATCTGGCGTATTCCTGTTGCTGAAGCCGTCCAGCGCAAAACTCCGGCGGCGCGGGCCACCCGCCGGGCGGCCCGGTTTCTGGCGGCGCTTGACGGCGCGGAGCCGCTAGTTTTTAGTTTGGACAGCGTTGCACTGCTCGGCACTCAGCTTGGGACAGGTGAGCCGCTAGCGTTCCACCTGCTGCAATTTTTAAGCCAGTCACTGGGCCGGCCCGCCCTCCATGCCGAGCGTTCCGACGGTATTTTGTCGGTCATTGTCAACGGCGAAACCTGGGACACGTCGGGCCTTGCGGCGATTGAGAGCTATTTCAGCATCCGTACCGTTTCGGTGTCGGCGGCGCAAAAGTTCGCAGGCCTTTTGGTTGGCCTAGTGTCCGGCGGCGGTCAGCTTCTCGGCATTGGCAGGATTAACCGTATTGACTTTGCCCGCCGAACGCTCACTGTTCTGACCTCCTGCCGAAAGCCCGGCGCGGTCGCGCAGATCTGGTTCGGAAGCCTGCGCCTCAAAGCCGATGGCCGCGAAAATGGCGAAGTGCGCCCCGGCGAGATTTGATTACCGGCGAGATCTAACTATGAGTATCTGCGATTGAGTATCAGTGTTCCCATACAGTCCGCGCCGCATCCGCAGCGCCATTCCGCGCTGCCTCAGACTGGCCATCGGAACTTTCTGGACGGAGTCCGGGGGCTGGCAGCGCTCTGGGTTGTCCTATCGCACCTATGGATTATCCCCTGTGGCTTGGGTGCGCGGAATAACTGGCTGGGACCGCTGACTAACTGGACCCTTTACAGTCACTTTGCTGTGGACATTTTTATCGTGGTGTCTGGCTTTTGCCTGATTCTCCCGGCCGCACGGGATGGAACCCTGCATGGCGGGGCATGGGCGTTTTACGGACGGCGGGCACGGCGGATTTTGCCGCCGTTTTACGCCGCGCTCGTGCTCAGCGTTCTGGTTTTTGTCATCATCGAAGCGCTGCACGACAAGCCTTTGGAGATTTCTCTGCCGGCGCTTCTGGCGAACATTTTGCTGCTTCAGGACATTCTGCCGAAGCTGAACCTTTTTAACGGCCCGTTTTGGAGCATCGCAGTCGAATGGCAGATTTATTTTCTGTTTCCGGCGCTGGTCTGGTTCCTGGGCAAGTACGGCAAGCGCAGCGTCTTGATTTTTGCCCTTGTCGTCAGTGGGGCGCTCACCGCGTTTTTGCAGTGGCGGCATCCGGAGATCGCGCAGGCGTGTCCGTGGTATCTGCTGCTTTTTGCCATCGGACTATGCGCGGGTAAGGTTTCGGCGCACTGCCCGGACCAAAACGAGACCGTGCTCTGCACGGCCTTGATTGTGCTGAGTCTCGCTGGAGTGGCGGCAGTCATCCATGCTCACCCGATCACAGGCCACGGCGGCGGCGACTTCGGTGCATACCTGCCCCTGATGGACCCGCTCGCCGGCATCGGCGCGGCGGCGGGGCTGCTGTGGGTCACTCGCTCGCCCCGGCGTGTCCCTTTGCTGTCGTGGCGGCCGCTGGTCTCGCTCGGGACATGGGCGTATTCGCTTTACCTAGTTCATCTGCCCTGCTTGCTGCTCTTGAATGCCCTGGTAACCACATTCCGGCCCGAGTGGCGTCAGCCGCTGCCGCATGTCTACGCGTTGATCGCCGGTCTGCCGCTGGTGTTCGGGACCGCACGGCTCTTCTTTCTGGCCTTTGAAAAGCCGTTCCTAAGCAGGAAAAAACCGGCTTCAGGCCGAACACAGTAACAGAGACGCGTTTCGTATCAAAGGAGAGTTTTAATTATGGCAAGTTATGTCCCGCAAAAAGAAGACAAGTTTACGTTTGGACTTTGGACCGTCGGCAGCCCCGGCGCCGACCCGTTCGGCGGCCCCGTCCGCACCCCGGTTTCTCCGCCGGAGCGTGTCCGCAAGCTCGGCGCATTGGGGGCTTACGGCGTCAATCTGCACGATAACGATCTCGTCCCATTCGGCGCATCGGCCTCCGAGCGCGATGCAATTGTTAAAGAGTTCAAGTCGGCGCTTGACGACAGCGGCGTTGTCGTGCCGATGGCGACCACCAACTTATTCAGCCATCCGGTCTTCAAAGATGGCGCATTTACGTCTAATGACCCGAAAGTTCGCGCGTTTGCCCGCCAGAAAGCCATGCTGTCCATGGATTTAGGCGCAGAGCTTGGCGCAAAGATTTATGTCTTCTGGGGGGGGCGCGAAGGGGTTGAAGTAGACGCGTCCAAAGACCCGGTGACGGCAACCAAACGCTTCCGGGACGCAATAGATTTCCTCGCCGAGTATTCGATTTCCCAGAGTTACGGCTTCAAGTTTGCACTGGAAGCCAAACCGAACGAGCCGCGCGGCGACATTTACCTGCCGACGACCGGGGCGATGCTCGGCTTTATCGCGACTTTGGAGCATCACGAGATGGTCGGGGTCAACCCAGAGTTCGCTCACGAGACAATGGCCGGCCTATCATTTTATCACGCCGTCGCGCAGGCGCTTGAAGCAGGCAAGCTATTCCATATTGACTTGAATGGCCAGAAGCCGGGCCGCTACGACCAGGATTTCCGGTTCGGCCAGGAAGACTACAAGCAAAACTTCTTCTTAGTCAAGCTGCTCGAAGACTACGGTTACGACGGTCCAAAGCATTTTGACGCCCATCCCCTGCGAACGTCCGACCCGGACGATGTTTGGGAGTTCGCCAAAGGCTGCATGCGGACCTATTTGATTCTCAAAGAAAAAGCGGCTCAGTTCAACGCCGATCCCGAAATCCAGGAGATTTTGGCACAAATCACCATTGCCGACACCACACTTGACCCAGTTCTCGGCGCGAAGTTCACGCTCGAAAACGCCCGAATGCTAAAATCTCACACCTTCGACGCAAACGCGCTGGCAGCCCAGCCCCTACCCTACGAAAAGCTCGACCAGCGCGTCTTTGAGCTGCTGCTTGGGGTGTAAGAGCGCCTTACCCCGCCTCGTTCCTCGGCGGGGTAAGGCGCTTTCGGACGAGGTACATCCATAGAGACGAAATAGCAAGACCATGACCGAACGAAAACTCGTTAAGCGCCCACTCAAAACCCGTCCGCCGCCCCGGCAGATCACGGCGTACAATGTCGCGCCGTGGATGGACATGCCGCTTATCCCCGCGCCAGCCTACCGGGAATGGATGAACGCGACTCATCTGCACTTTGCAAACCGCTGCCTGCCGATGCTGATTGCGGCTCAATCGGGCTGGTTCGTCTTAAACTCGCATGCGTTTGAGGCGGTTTGGAACGGCGGCAATCTGCCCGACGACATTAAAATCACGACATTTGAGGGAAATGGGGCAGAGCCGATGTCCAGCCACTTCGGCTACGGGATTTTGACCTGGACCCTTCCCTACTTGTTTCGGACGCCGCCTGATTGGAACCTGCTGGCACGGGGACCGGCAAACCAGCCGAAAGACGGGGTTCAGGCGCTGGAAGGCATCATTGAAACCGATTGGTCGGTCGCAACCTTTACGATGAATTGGAAACTGACCCGCCCGAACTGGCCGGTGAGGTTTGAGATCGGCGAGCCAATCTGCCTGATAGTGCCGCAGCGCCGGGGCGAGCTGGAATCGTTTCACCCGGCCTCGCAGCCTATCAGCGCCGACCCGGATCTCAAGCGCCGTTACGACCACTGGCTGGTAGACCGCAATGATTTCAATGAGGCATTGCCGGACCCGACTTCCGAAGCCGCGAGGCGCGGCTGGCAGAAGCATTATTTTCAGGGTCAAGCCCCGGAAATGCCGCGTGTCGTGAAGCATCAAACCAAGCTGAACCTGCGAGGGTTTCCACAAGGTGAGTGACCTCTCCCGCTCGTTCCTCTCCCGCTCGTTCCCCGCTCCCCTTCACCTCTCTATGGAGGCTTTGCGACTAGAGGCCCCTGTTAGGCAAGGGCAATAAAGAAGGGTAATGCAGACTTGGTGGCCAGATGGAACGCACGGGCCTCTTTGTCCGAGCTAACTTCTTGGTCCTTCCCTAACAGGGGCCTTCCAGGTAGCCAGTGCTTAGGGAGCGAGGAACGGGCGGGAGGGGTTCCTAATTCACGCTGAACGTCGCCGCGACCGGGACCGTGTGGCCGGGGTCAACGAATAGTGTATCAGTCGCTGCTGCATTGAAGCCGCTGAAGCCTGCCGTGCTGCCGCTTTCCTGGTCATAACCGGACCGCCCGTTGTGGCCGGTGGAGACCTGCTCAGGGCGCAGGAACTTCACATGACCGTCGCCCAGCAGGAAGTTCGCGCCGCCGGTGTGAACCCCCACCCCGCCGTTCGTATACGGCGATGGTGCTGCGGCATTGTAGAGGCTTGGGTCAAGCGCTCCGGTGACGCCGCCGGGCATGACCCCGGTCGCAAGCTGTATATCGTAGCCTCCTGCGTAGCCGTGGCCGCAGAGCGCCGCGTCGCACAAAACACCGCCCGGAGACGCGTTGGTCTGGTCGGGCAGGCCGTCGGTTGTCCCCGAGAAGTCGTCGTAAGTCCCCGACAGCCCTTCATCGGAGACGTCTACGCGGGCGACGGGGCCGAATGCCTCGCACAGCAGCACCGAGGACGCCGGGGCGTTGAACTGGGACAGCGCCGCGCCTTTGGCATTGGCATTGAATGCATAGGAGACCGGATAGGCCATCAGCCCTCCTGCCGCCGCCGCCGGGTTTGTACCGTCATCGGGGCATTTATAGACGCCGGTAGATTTCACATACTGGTAAAGCTGCCCGCCCCACCCCTGCCCGAGATTTTTCCCGCCTGCCGCACTGTTATTGATGCCGTAGGGGTAACGCTCGTCGGCGTCCTGCGTATACTGAGTGAAGGCCAGCCCGAGCTGTTTCTCGTTGGACAGGCAGGAAGTCCGCCGTGCATTTTCGCGCACTTTTTGGAAAACCGGGAACAGTATCGCCGCGAGAATGGCGATAATAGCGATTACGACGAGCAGTTCTATCAGTGTAAAGCCTTTGGAGTGTGTGCGATGTTTCATGGGTTTTGCTTTCTGAGATCGGTTTGCAGTCCCTTAGTGACGCAGAGTGCGGCAAGAAGTTCTCTTTCGAGTATGGACGCAAGAAATGAAAATGGGATGAAACTGCCGGGAGCCGCGCAGGGGCTTGACAGAAACAGGCGAAACTCCTATACTACGAGAAGAAAGACAAAATCATAACAGTTGGAAACGAGAGACGAAACGGATCATGGCGGAAACAACATTTGTCGCGGAATATCGGCGCATCGAAGCGGACATGCGAAACCGGGTCCGAATCGGGCAGTGGCGGGCCGGCGCAATGCTGCCGAGCCGCCGGAACCTCGCCGAACAGTATGCAGTCTCTTCGGTGACTATCAACC
>JAYVVR010000247.1:0-4393 GCA_043786835.1 Armatimonadota bacterium
TTTGCGGTTTGAGCCGCCCGGCTGAGATCGCTGCTGTAGACCGCCGCAAGCGATATGTCAGACAGGCGGCGGGCAAGCCGAATGGCCTGCGCTTCCCCATCGGTGCTGAGCGGAATGTCTGTCCATCCCTGCACCCGGCCCACTTTATTCCATTCGGTCTCGCCGTGACGCGCCAGCAGAATATGAGTCACGTTGTTTCCTAACGTACCTGTGCGCCGGGGAGAACCGCGTCGGGGTCAGCGGGGTGGAGCAAAATGGCGTGGCCTTCGGCGTCGGTGGCAGCCATCAGCATCCCCTGAGACTCGAAGCCGCGCAGCTTGCGGGGCGCTAAATTGGCGACAACGACGATTTTGCGGCCTATCAGCGTTTCGGGCGTATACGATTCGGCGATGCCTGCGAGTATCTGGCGCGGCGTTTCTTCGCCGATGTCGACAGTCAGGCGCAGCAGCTTGGTCGCGCCTTCCACCCGGTCGGCGGTCTTGATCTCGCCAATTTTGAGCTGCACTTTGGCGAAGTCTTCAATCGTGATCGTCGGCATCGCCGGGGCGGCAGTCAGCTCGGTAAGAATGGGCGGGGCAGGGGGCATTTCTTCCATCTTTGGCTTGGACTCTTTCTTATTTTCGTGTCTCTGTTTTGTGTCAATGCGCGGGAAAATCGGCTGGGCTTCCTCGGTCTGGGTCCCGCTAGGCAGTCCGCCCCATTGTGTTTCCGCGCTCCAATCGGTGGTCGGCGCGTCGCCGAGGCCGAGCTGACGGCGCATGACACTTGCCGTGTGCGGCAGAAATGGCGTCAAATAGACGCTGACAATGCGCGTTGTCTCTAAAGCGGCATACAGCGCGTCGGCGACGCCCTGCGTATCGCCGGTCTTGAACAACTTCCAGGGGGCAGTCGTGTCGATGTCGCCATTGCCAGCTTCAATCAGCTTCCAGATAGACGCCAGAGCGGCGGCGGGATCGAGCGCCAGCATGGCCCGCTCAACATCGCCCGTCGTTTCGCGGGACAGTGACGCTAAAACGCCGCCAGACGTGCGCTCGGCGCTGCCGTGTGGCACCCTGCCGCTTTCGTACTGGGCCAGCATCTTCAGGGTTCGATTCAGCAAATTGCCGAGTTTGTTGCATAAGTCCGGGTTGTAGCGTTTCTCGACGAGGTTGTCCAGCGAAAAATCGGCATCGGACGTAAACGAAATATCGCGCAGCAGGTAGTAGCGTAGGGCATCTTTGGCAACTTCTTCATCCGCGCCGCTTTTTTCCACAATCCGGTCGACGACTTCCTGCGGTGTCGGGATATTGCCTTTGGACTTTGAGCCTTTTTCGCCCTCAATCAGCCACCATCCGTGGCCGAGAACGGTGCGCGGCAGGGGAAGCCCCAGACCCATCAGCATGGCGGGCCATAATGTCGCATGGAAACGCGTGTAAATCTCTTTGCCGACCAGGTGAACGTCGGCGGGCCAAATTGTGTCCCAGGCAGCGTTGTCCGGCCAGCCCGTCGCCGTGAGATAGTTGATGACGGCGTCGAACCAGACATAAATGCTCTGCTCCGGGTTGTCCGGCACGGGAATATCCCAGCCGGTATTCGTGCGCGAAATCGCGACATCGCGCAGGCCGTCTTTCAGGAAAGACAGCACCTCGTTGCGGCGTGTGTCCGGCTGCAAAAACTCGGGATGCTCCTGGATATACGTCAGAAGCCGGTCTTGATACGCCGACAGCCGGAAGAAATAATTGTCTTCGGTGACACGCTTGACTTCCGCGCCGGTTTCCAGAGAGCGGCCGTCCTTGACTTCGGTATCGCGCAGGAACGTCTCATCGGCGACCGAGTACCAGCCTTCGTATTTGGCGGCGTAAATATCGCCTTTGTCCCGCAGTCGCCGAAAGACTTCTTCGACAACCTTGACATGGCGCGGCTCAGTCGTCCGAATGAAATCATCGTTCGAGACGTTCAGATACTGCCAGCAGTCTTTGAACTTCTGCGAGTTTTCGTCCACCAGCTCTTGCGGCGTCTTGCCTGCTTTCGCAGCCGCTTCGGCGACTTTGCTGCCGTGTTCATCGGTGCCGGTGAGAAAGAACGTCTTGTCGCCCCGCAGCCTATGGAACCGGGCCAGGGCATCGCAAAGTAGCGTTGTCGTTGCCGAGCCGACATGGGGAACGCCGTTGACATAATAGATCGGTGTCGTGATATAAAAGGTCTTGTCTGTGGGCAAATGGGTGTCCTGTGCAAAGAATGCCCTCATGTTACCCGAAATCACCGGCACAAAAAAGGCCCAGCGCGTGACGCGTTGGGCCTTCAAGTGAGAAAACTACATATTTTTCATCAGGCGGGCCGACATTTCACGCAGTTCGTCCATGTTGTAGGAAGGAATGCCGCTCGACGGGACTGCCGGCAGGTCTGCGAGAGGATGACCGGGCATGGTGCCTTCGCGGACTTCCAGCGGCAGGCCGTCGTCGGGGTGAGTGCCGTTGAAAACTGCTTCGATGTTCTTGTAATCGTTTGCGCTGAACCGGTACAGCGACCGGTGCAGACCCTTTTCGATGAACTCCGCGCACTCGGGAATCTTGTCGAGCTTGATGTCCGGGATCGGCAGCATCTTGGGGACATCTACGCCGGTGATCTTGGACAGAGCAACCGCGTAAGTAAGCTGATGGACACCGCCCCGGCAGAGCAGGTAGCCGCAGAGCCGCTTGGCGACCGGGTGATTGCTGCACTCATAAACGCGCAGCTTGCCCATCCATGCGCCGCTTTCAAGAAAGAAATTGTGCAGCATATCCAGAACCAAGTTGCCGTTGTTGAAGACATAGTCGCCCTGTCAGGGCTTGCCGCCGACACCGGTCACCAGGGCGCTGTTGCCGTTGTTGATGAACTGATGGCGCAGGCCACCGGCATTGTTGAGCTTCTCCAAAGGAGCGTTGGAGACTTTTGCCCCTTCCGGCTCGCCGCCGTTTTGCAGCAGGTTGATCGCCGCCGACACGAGCTCAACACGGCCCGGCTCTTCGGCCATAATGCTCGAGACGAGGTCATAAAAAGGAATAATTGCATCGCGCCCACGCATTGTGAACGATTGATGCATGCGGTTGATTGATACGTGTAAACATCGCTGTCTCTTTTCTAGGGCCCAAAATAAGTGGCGGCATAGAGTAAAGCCACCCGTATCAGTGAGCTAGCAAAACTCCCAAACAGTCATCTTTTGCGGATTAAGACGGACTGATCACAACCTTCAGCGGTACGAGATCATTGCCGACGGACTTCTTTGTATTGACGTCCGTGTAAGTGAAATATACCTGAAGATAACTGCCGGTCGAATAGTGACCCGCCGGGACCGTATATACTCCGCTCGGAAACTTGCCGGTGAGCGGAGACGCAATAGTTGCTCCATTTGCCAGTATTCCACTAAAAACCGTTTTGGAGTCCGTTGTAACATCATAGGTCACTGTGCCGCCCGCGGTCGTTTGGTAGATAGCAGTGACTTTGAACGTCAGAATGCTGCCGGCAATCGTTGTGCCGGTCGAGGATAAATTCGAGGAAGAAAGAAGAGTTATGTTACCGGACAACAGTGTGTACCCGGCGGGCGCGGCATAAGCCTCGACTGGGGTGAGCAGCAGGCCGATCGGCAGGAGCTGGGCGGTAAGCGCGACGGTCAAGCCGCCGGAGAGCGCCCAGCGTCCGGCTCTTTGCAAGTGCGGCGAAACTGGTATAAGCTCAGGCACAAGTGTGCCGCGTTTTATCGACGCGAGACCAACGCCGAGAACTGCCCAGAAGAGCAGCGAAACTTCCGGAAACTGCCAGGACGGACTGGCAAGGGCATCTGCGCTTTGCCCGGCCAGCGTACTCAATAAAGCGATAATCAGCGCCGCCTGCCTGCTGAGCGAACTCCGACGCCGGTGACTTTCCCGCAGGCGCTGCCCTGCCTGCCCGGCAAATGTCAGCAGAGCCGCAAGGTACAAACTGAGACCGATCAGACCCATTTCCGCTGCCGTCTGCCCGTAGAAACTATGGGCCTGATTTGTCAGAGAAGGCCGCTCGGCAGGAGCCAGCAGGCCGCCCGTATGGGTCCACGCCCATTCCGAGCCGGGGTAGCGGCCCAGACCGAGGCCAAACGCCGGCTGTGCTGCGACCAGACGGGCCGTACCGCGCCACAGGTCCAGGCGGCTCTGCCAGCTTTCATCGTGTCCGAGCGTTCCCAGTGTCGCCGCCCGCGCCGACAGCGCGGCTTTCTGCGTGTCAGGACTGGTGACAAGCCAGGCACCGACCAGCCCGCACCCGAGCAGAACCACGGGAATGAAAACAGTTCGTTTCGGCAGGAAATCGCGGAGGGGACGCGGGGCAAGCTGCCGCAGGGACAGCCCGCCGAAGACAAGCACGGCCACGCCGAAGCCGATCCAGGCCGAGCGCGTTTCGCTGA
>JAYVVR010000248.1:0-4380 GCA_043786835.1 Armatimonadota bacterium
GTTTCACCATGATCCTGCCGCTGCCGGACAATCCTGGTCAAGTCGTCGGCGGTTTTAATTTTACCTGCCGATAACGGGAAGGGCAATGCCACGCGTTATTTTCTCCAGTCGCCCCAGCCGTTCCCCGACTGCCGCGATCACGTTTTCGGTTGTCAGGCTGCTCATGCAGAGCATATCGCCTCTCCGGCAGATCCGGTCTCGGCAGGGAACGCATTCCAGTGCCCGCTCAATCAAGATCGTGCTGTTCGGCGTGAGTGGCCCGGTCCGGTTGGGGTCCGCCGCGCCCGACAGCACGACAAGCGGCGTCCCAAGCGCCGCCCCAATATGCATCGGACCGGTATCACAGGTCAGCAGCGTATCGGCACGGGCCAGTAAGGCCCCAAACTCTTTGACAGAGAGTTTCCCTGCCAGGTTTAGAATGCGCGGGTCGGCCTTCGCGACTTCCCGCGCGAGGCTTACTTCATCGAGTCCGTCCATGACCGTCTTAAACGCCGCGGGCGCCCCTGTAATCGCCACTTTGACGCCCGGCTGCCCCGCCCAAAACGCTGCAACTTCGGCAAACCGTTCGAGAGGCCAGCGGTTCAAGGGCCGCGACGCCGCCGGATTGATCACAAGCAGCTTATCGCCTTCCAAGACGCCGAGACCTGCCAGTTTCTCCGCCACACGGATACGTGCCGTACTTGGAACACTGAAATCTAAACTGCGGTCGGAAACACTCTCAATGCCGAGCGGCTTCAGCTCCTTCGCGAAATCGTCTACCGCGTGGGCAACCCGTCCCGTATCCGCCCGGACCTCCATGCGCTTCTCGAATGTCAGCTTCGTTCGCGCCCCGCTCGCCGCGGCCATCAAATACGACTTCGCGCTCGGGTGCAGGTTAATAATTAAATCATAGCGCTTCCTGGCGATTTTGACTAGAAACGGCAAAAAATGATCGAGCCGCGAGTCCACGCCGCGCTTATCAAACGTCAAAATCTCGCAGACGTTCGGGTGACCTGAAAGCGCATCGGTCATGCCCCCGCCGACCACAAAGTCAATTTGAATGCCAGGAAACGCCGCTGCCACCGCCCGCACCGACGGCGTCGCCAGCAGAATGTCCCCCATGCCGCCGAACCGGATAAACAGCGCCCGTTTGTAACGTTTTGGTAGTGTCATACTTTCAGAACCGGCACTTCCAGTGCCGGTTTCAGCTTCATAAGCCCTCGATTGAAGTCCGTTGGCGACGCAAGACATTCCGAACAACAAGGCCCATCCAAAGATACATAGCGGCTGCTCCACTGACGCAAAAAGTCATGCCTATCCAAAATGGCGTTGTAGGCCGGTGCAGAATATGCGATGTAGCAATACCGGCAATACCAGTTTGCACCTCGTCAACGGCAGTATTGGTCATCAGTAAGCACATCCCAAGAAGGAATACCCAAAAGTATTTTTGCATCTTAATCCTTCTGTATTCTGCCGGTTCGCACTTCCAGCTTTGAGCCTTATCAGCATCCATTGTACCGGATTTCAGGCGACGGGCGCAACGGCGCTTCGGGTCAAGAGAGCAGACGCGGCGGCGAGAACATCTTCGGCGGCGATGGAGGCCATCGTGCCGTCGGGGGACTCCAAGACTTGGTGGCAGGGACCGTAATTGCCCCATTTGCGCGGGTTGGTCGGGCCGAACAGCGCGACAGTTGGGACGCCGAGGGCAACGGCGGAGTGCATGATCGCCGTGTCGTTGCCGACAAACAGGCCAAGCTGAGACACCAAAGCCAGCGAGCTGCGTAAATCACACGCGCCGGCGAACGAGACCGCCCGCGCTTTGGCTGCGGGGCCGCAGAGCGACAGCATTTCGTCGGTGGCGTCTTTCTCGTCCGGCCCGCCAATCAGCGCCAGGCGCAGAGACGGGTTTTCCTGAGTCAGTCTGTCTGCGATCTGAGCGAACCCGGCGGCACTCCACTGTTTTCGGACCTGGCTCGCGCCCGGCTGGATGCCAACCAAGCACTCACGCGGCACCTGCTCACCCCAGGCTTTCAACAGATGCTCCTGCGCCCGCGACGTTTCATCGGCGCTCATCCAAAGCTCTAAAGCCGGGTTTACCGGAGCGTCCGGGGCGACAGCCCGGAGAACATCAAAGTAGCAGGCGATCTCGCTTTTTTCGCGGTCGTAATCCACCCGGCAGTTCAAAAGCGGCCCGCGCCCTTCCGACTCGAACCCGGCGCGTGTTTTGATCCCGCCGAGCCAGGGCGTTAATGCCGAGTGAAACGACCGGTTAAGCGCGAGACACAGATCGAACTTGCCGCCCCGCAGACGCTTCACAAGCTGCAAATAAGCGCGCGCGCCTTTGTCGGATTTGTACGGGTCGAACTCCCAGATTTCGTCTAAGTACGGATTGTTTTGCAGCAGCACCCGCGCATTTTTGCCGGTCAGCAGCGCGATATGGGCATCGGGCCACTGTGCCCGGACCGCCCGGAAGATTGGAGTTGCCAGCAGGGTATCGCCGATGAAACGGAACTTGGTAGCGATGAGAATGCGGCGGATAGGAGAAGCCTCACCCGGATGAACCTCACCCGGCCTCGTCCCTCGGCCACCCTCTCCTTCCGAAAGAGAGGGTCGGAACGGAGTTCCGGGGTGAGGTTCTACTCGCGGCAGCTCTGTCAGTCCCCCCCGGCAGGAACGGAGAACGCGGCGGGCCGCCAGCACTACCTCTTCAGGCGTAATCTCGCGCAGGCAGTCGTAGCGCCCGTTGCAGGTCGGGTGGTTGCCGCAGGGGGAGCACGACAGGTTCTTGTAGATCGCTTCGGAATACTCGTCGAACGGCCCCGTCACTTTCGGGTCAGTCGAGCCGAACAGGGCGACGCAGGGGGTCCCCACGGCGGTCGCCAGGTGCATCGGGCCGGAGTCGCCGCTGATGAGCAGGTCGCAGCGCTTCAAGACCGCCGCGAGAGCGCGGACCTTGGTTTTGCCGACTAAATTGATCGGCGACGACTTTGTCCGGCTCAGAATGTCCACCGCCATCTGCGTGTCTTCCGCGCCCGCGCCGACCAGCACGATTTGGCTGTCACCGAGGCTGTCCAGCATCTCGGCGAACGACTCGGCGAACCAGCGCTTTTGAGGCCGGGTCGCACCGATATTAACGGCGGTGAGCGGGGTTCCGGGGTCTATTCCGTACTCCGCCAGCAAACGTGCGGCGGCCTCCTCCGACTCGGTATCCACGGCGACAACCAGCCGGCGCAGACGCTTTGCACCGGGCGATAGGGGCATCGTGTCGAGCATCGCATCCGCCATATGCACCGCTTTTGTCTGGCGCAAATGGGTCAGGAAATGGTTCATGCCGCGCCCACCGAGGCCGACACGCCTGGGTGTTCGGGCGAGCCACGCGGCAAACGCATAGCCGGGCAGCGGCGGCAGGATTACCGCGTCTGTGTAGCGGCCCGCCCGCAGCAGCCGGTAAATCTGAAGCAGTCGGCTCGCCCCCCCCCGCGCCGTCCGGGCAATGATCTGGTTCAGGTCAGGGTTCCCGTGCAGCACTTCGGCGGCGGTCCCGGCCCCAACAACCGTATCAATCTGCGCGTCGGGGAAAGCTTGCCGCAGCGCCGCAATCGCCGGCGTTGTCAGCAGCGCATCCCCCATATAATTCATGTTGACGACGAGAAATTTCCGCATACGGGATTGAGTATACCAGAAAAGGCCGCAGGAACCTCACCCGTCTCGCTTAGGCTCGCCACCCTCTCCTTTCCTAAGGAGAGGGTTAGGAAAAGATGGAACGGATATGGGGGTGCTGCTTGCTGCGCCCTCTTGGACTTGCTGCGCCCTCTTGGACTTGCTGCGGCTTCCGAGACGACCGTCTCGCATCTTCTAACCCTCTCCTTTCTTAAGGAGAGGGTGGCGAGCCTAAGCGAGACGGGTGAGGTTCCTGCTTATCTTCCTGCTACCGCATCAAGCACATCCCTCGGCGTCACACGGGCCATGCAGGCCACGCCTTCGGCCTCAGATGGACGCTTGCCGGGCGTCAGCAGCCCCGGCACGGGGTCATGCAGAATAATATTCCGTGCGCCGTAAGGACCATGCCGGGACGGGCTTGTCGCCCCGAATATCGCGATTGTTGGGGTGCCGACCGCAACGGCAAGGTGCATCGGGCCGCTGTCGCCGCTTACTAATAGATCACACGCAGCCAGCACCGACGCCAGCTCGCGCAAACTTGTTTTGCCGGCGAGAGTGACAAAGTTAGCGCTCAAACTCGGCGTGATTTGGGCGACTGTTTCGGCGTCAGTCTTGTCGCCGATAAACACAACGCTTTGGCCCGACCGCGTGAGTGTTTGTGCCACTTGCACCCAGTTTTCGAGCGGCCAGCGCTTGTACGCCCGCGACGCGCCGACGTTCAGCGCAATGCGCGGCGGTGGC
>JAYVVR010000249.1:0-11928 GCA_043786835.1 Armatimonadota bacterium
GCATAATGCTTGACGCAGGCCGCGCAGCCGGTGCTCTGCATTCCCTGAATATAACCAACGGCCAATGCACCTGCAAGATGCGGGTCTTCGCTGAAATACTCAGAATTGCGCCCGCCAAGCGGCGACCGCTGAATGTTAACCGCCGGCCCAAGCAGTACCTGCGCTCCCGTTCCTTTGTTCAGCGCTTCCTCGCCGATGGCTTTGCTGATCCGGCTGACCAGCATCGGGTCCCAGGATGATGCCATAACAACGCCCGATGGAAACTGCGTTGCCGGCCCCTGCGTGCTGTCCGCCCCGCCGCGCACTCCCTGCCCCGCATCCACCATGCCCATTGCCGGAACACCCAGCCGCGGCAGCGGCTGGGTCGTAAACCCGGTTCCAGTCAGAAATCCCAGCTTTTCGTCCTGTGTCATGCGTCCGAAGAGGTCGTTCACCCGTGCTTCCAGCGGCGCTTTTGCGTCTTTGTAGACGGGAACAGTCTGCGCATTACAGGGTGGGCTTGTCAGCAGAAGCGCGATTATGGCAAATATATGGGCAATACGCAGGAATGTTTGGGGGTTCATAATGTGTAAAAAAAGCCCGGCATTGAAATGCCGGGCTGCTCGGAGAAAGTCACGGGGTGACCAAAGAAATATGCCGCGCCGGTCACTCGACCTGTGCAAAGGCTTCACTTCGCAGACGCCACTTTCTTTTGGCCAATCTCGAAAGTGTGTTCCCAGGGCTTCTGAGCCAGCTCTTCGATGCGCCCGCTGTCCGGCTCCATCTTCCAGCCCATAAACGCCCAGCCGACATAATTGCCGACGTCCCAGATCTTCTCTGACGGCAGCTGTCCCTTAAACTGCGGCATCGCGCTCCCTGGAATGCCGTACAGCACGACATAATAGATTGTACCGTTTGAGATCGAAGACACTTCATTCTTTCGGTAGTCGTAATGGTACCCCGGCTGACCGCCCTGCGGACTTGCGCCCGACGCCTGCACCAGTGTAAAGTCCATCGGCGGCGGGTTCAAGTACGGCTTCGACGGCCCACGCCCGTCCCCATGCTCCCCATGGCAGCCCGCGCAGTATGCCACATACAAAATGCGCCCGCGCTCAACAGACCCATATGAGACCGGCTCCGGGTTCGGCATGGTCAGCCACGCACTCGGGATGGTCGAGTTCAGGTAGGCGACATTCTCCCCCGCCCCCTTTTGATAGTACTTGGAGAGGTCTACTTTCAGATTGACCTGCTGCTGCGCCCGCTTGACGCCCATTTTGCCGCCCAGACACTGAAGATACGCAATCAAATTGGTCCGGTCGTCGCCCCGAACATAGCTGTAGGACGGCATGAACGACTGCGGCCGCGTGTAGCGCGGGTTTTCGAAGTGCGCCCAGTGCCAGTCGCTAGGATGGTAGCCAGCCTCATGCGAAAGGTCGGGGCCGTTCCGGTGCTCGCCGACAGAGTGCGGCGAGTCATACGCGTAATCGCCCGGCTGCGAGGCCAGCCCGCTGCCCATGCCCCAGTCCATCGGACGTGCATCCTGCGAATGGCAGTAAACGCAGCCATTCTGTAAATAGATGTCTCGGCCCTTCAGCTCCTGCGTCGTGTATTGATGCGCGTTTGGAGAAGGTTCAGGGCGAAAAACTTGGGTCGGCAGGATTGCCATTACGATAACCCAGCTAAACATCACAAATAGTGAGCCGAACAAAATTGTCAGCGGTGTCATTTTCATGGACGAAAACTTCTCAATATCTAGTCTAAGACGGCCATGCGGTCATCGAGTTCCGACGACGGCGCACTGATCTCCTGCAAGTCGGCAATCCGCGTATTGCGGACCTCTGCTGACGACGGCATCTTCTGGCGCACAGTCATCCACAAGTTAATCATCTGCATAATGACCGCGATCATATACATGCCGCCGAATACAGTCCGAAGCAAAAAGTACGGCTTGACAATCGGGTACGCTTTGACAACCTGTTCGCCAAGAGTCACCCATGCACTTCCCTGCGCGAGGCCTGCCGCTGTCAGCGCCCAGAAGTAGCCATTGACCCCAATAAACATCAGCCAGTACTGCGTATCGGCCAGGTTACGGCTCCAAAGCGGCTTGCGGACAATCTGCGGCACCATGTACAGCATGGTCGCCGACGAAATAAACGCAAACGCCCCCAAAAACGCCAGGTGCGAATGCGCGATGACCCACTGGGTGAAGTGAACAAAGCGGTTCACCGCCATAAATGCCTGAATGGTTCCTTGGAACGAAACCGCGAGATAGAAGAATGACCCGGTCAGGACAAACCGCAGCGGAATGTTTTCCAGCATCTGCCCCCACTGCCCGCGCATGGTCATAAAGATGTTGACGCTGAACGAGAACACCGGAATAATGAGCCCAACCGAACCGACAATCGAAATCACTTTCAGCCAGTTCGGAATCGGCGCTTGCAGCAGATGGTGCTGCCCGGTGTTTGAGTACAGCAGCGCGATTGACCAGAAGCCGATCAAAGACATCAAATGCGAATAAAGTGGTCGGCGCGACAGCTTCGGCACGAGATAATACACTAAAGCAATGCCGCCGGTCGTAATAAACAGTCCGAACAAGTTATGTCCGTAGAACCAGTTCCAGACTGCGTCGTTTAGGCCAATCAGCGAAGAAGTCCGCTGATACTGCGTCACATTGTCAGGGAGAAACTGGGCACTGTTGCTCCAAAGGACATGCTTTTGGCCGTCCGGCGTCAGGTAAGTCGTAAACGGGTGCCACAGCACATGCCCGATAAACCACATCATCGCAACCCAGACAACCGAGCCGCCGATATACCACAGCGACACATAAATCTTCGGCTCCCGCCGCGCCGCAATCGTCTGGAAGATAATCACTCCGTTGACAGCCATCAGCGCAAAGACCGGCCAGGCCACCCACCACGGAAACTCAGCATACTCTTTGCCGGTCGTGTCGCCGTTTAAAATTGCGCCGACGCCGAGAAACACGAACAAGTTCCAAAAGAAAAGCAGAATATTCGCGGCCCGGTTCGAGCGAAGCGGCGTCTTGCAGAGGCGCGGCACGATAAAGTACCAGCCGCCGAACATGCCGGCCGAGAAGATGCCGAACAGCCCCATCGAGATGTGCGCGGGCCGCAGGCGGCTGAACACCGTTTGCGGAATGCCGGTCAAAAGGTCCGGGGTCGTAAGCTGGTTCGACATGATGAAGCCGAACATGGTCGTCAGCACAATCCAGACCGCCCCGGAAAACAGCCCATGCAGCGCCGCCGAGTCCGGCCTGTCCAGCTTTTCCCAGAACGCAGAAAACTTGGACGGTCGTGTCCGTAGCTTCGGCGGTCCCGAGCCGTTGCGGTCCGACGGCAGCAGTGAAGTGATAGACATAGCGAAAGCTTTCTAAAGCCAAAAGCGGTCAAAACAGGTCGAACGCATCAAAAAAGCGTGGGCGAAAATCTCTGCTTCTATTATACTCAAAGTCGCGGCAAAACAAAAGCCTTTCAGAAGTTTCCCACCAACGAATTGTAGTTTTCACCTGCATTAATTCGCGCTTTAGTGTTGCGTGATGTTGATATTCCTCAAGAATCCAAGATGTTCCTGCTGGAAGTGGGTTAGCCCCTTTGGGCGGAGGTGCCGCTTGGCTTTTATGTCGTTCCCTTACCGTCCGTGTCGATCTCGCCACCGGCATAGGTGGACAGGCATCTACTGCTAGCCCGCTGCGGGTCTACTATATTTAGGTTACTGGCTGACCTTCATTGTGATAATCATTTGAGTATGTGATAATTTTTGGATTGAGTATTGGATTGGTTACACGAGCACTCTCCACGGCACACGGTGAAATTCTGACCACTCCGTGGTAAATTTGTCCGGCCCAAACACCTGGTATAATGCTGGGTATGAGTCTCATCCGCCTGCACAATGTCACGGTAAAGTACAAGGGCATCTTGGTCCTGCGGTCGGTCTTTTTTAAGCTTCAGCCGGGCGAGCGGGTTGGCCTGATTGGGAAAAACGGCACGGGCAAGACGACTATCCTGAAACTGATTCTCGGCGAAACTGTGCCGACCGAAGGCATGGTTGACTTTGATCCAAATCTCAAAATTGGCTACTTTTCGCAGTTTTCGTCGCTTGATGGGCGGCTCTCGGTGCAGGAAACTTTGGAGGCGCTGTTTGCCGACTTCAAAGCCATGGACGCGGAGCTGACAGCAATCGCAGAAGCGCTGGAAACAGTCGAAGACACGGGGCCGATGGAGCGGCTCTTGGAACGCCAGTCGGTGCTGCTCGACGAAATGAGCCACAAAGGCGGCTGGGACTACGGGCGGCAGATTGACACCGTGCTGTCTAAGCTTGGGTTCAGCGATGAACACCGGGAGCGTCCGATTGATCAGTTGTCGGGCGGGTGGCGCAACCGGGCGGCGCTCGCGAAGATTTTGCTGGAACAGCCTGACGTGCTGCTTCTCGATGAGCCGACGAACTATCTGGATGTCGTCGGACTGGCCTGGCTGGAAGGCTGGCTGTCCCAGTTCAAGGGCGGTTTGATTCTCATTTCCCATGACCGGCAGTTTTTAGACGGCGTCGTGACCCGCATTGTTGAAGTCGAAAACTATGGCTTTCAAGAATACGCCGGCAAGTTCTCCGACTATGTCCGCGAAAAGCAGTTTCGTTTGAAGACTTTGGAGCGGCAGTTCCTGCATGAAGAAGAACTTTTGACGTTTGAAGCCGAAGCGGTCACCGACCGTGATGAAGCAAAGCGCAACCCGACTTCGGCGCTTCAGCGCAAACTGGCGGATCTCAAAAAACGTAAAGAGCCGCGCCCAGTGGACGTTCTCGTGACGTCGCTTTACCAAAGTCTGCGGGTCCCAGATAAGCTGGCCCGCGCGGAACATCTTTCAAAAGCCTACGGCGAGCAAACGCTGTTTCAGGACCTCTCGTTTGAGATCGAGAAAGGTGAGCGGCTGGCGATTGTCGGCGCAAACGGCAGCGGGAAGTCGTCACTGCTGCGGCTTCTCACCCGGCGGGAAGCGCCGGACAGCGGCGAGATGGTTTGGGAGCGCGGCATTACGTTTGCTGATTTCAATCAGACCTATGCCGAGCTTGATCTCTCCGATACCGTCACTCATGCCGTCAATACCAGCGGCGGGGTCGGCAGCCTCGCGTTTAATGCCGCCCGCAAGCAGATTGCCAAGTTTCTGACACTCCTGCAATTCTCCGAAACTGACTTAGGACGTAAAATCGGGACACTGTCCGGCGGACAAAGAGCGCGGGTTGCTCTCGCCATATGCCTACTGTCCGAGTCCCAAGTCTTGATTTTGGACGAGCCGACAAACCATTTGGATTTGACGAGTACGCAGGTCATGGAGCGGGCGCTTGTGAATTTCCCCGGTGCGATACTTGTCGTCAGCCACGACCGCTTTTTTCTCGATAAAGTTGCCACCCGCCTGCTGGTCTTCGAGCCAGGCGGCCTGGTTACACCGTTTCCCGGCAACTGGTCCCAGTGGCAGACAAAGTCCGAATAATCCGGCAAATCGTGCAGGAGATTTCACGCCCTGCCTGGAACCTATACCCACAGACAATACCCAGGAGGCTCTTAGCGAGTGGAACAAACAATTTATGTCGGCATTATCGGTACCGGCGGCATCGCAAACGGCAAGCACATGCCCGCTCTTGCAAAACTAGACAACGTTGAAATGATCGCCTTTTGCGACATCGAAATGGAGAAAGCCCAGCAAGCCGCCACGAAATACGGTACGGCAGACGCCAAAGTCTACGCCGACTACATGGCGCTGCTTCAGGATCCTAAAATTGATGTCGTGCATGTTCTGACCCCAAACGACTCCCATGCCGTCATCACTATCGCCGCTCTGGAAGCCGGCAAGCATGTCATGTGCGAGAAGCCGATGGCGAAAAAAGCCGCCGATGCCCGCCGAATGCTCGAAGCCGCCAAAAAGTCCGGAAAGAAGCTGACCATCGGCTATCAGACCCGGCACACCGCCGAAAGCAAGTATCTTAAACAACTCTGCACCGACGGCGTGCTGGGCGAAATCTATTATGCCAAAGCACTCGCGATCCGCCGCCGCGCTGTTCCAACCTGGGGCGTGTTCCTGGACGGCGACAAGCAAGGCGGCGGACCGCTGATTGATGTCGGTACTCACTCCGTTGACCTTTCGCTCTGGATGATGGACAATTATAAGCCGAAGTCGGTTATGGGCAGCGTCTTCCACAAGCTGTCCCCGACCAAAAACGCGGCCAACGCCTGGGGACCGTGGGACCCGGAGAAGTTCACCGTTGAAGATTCGGCATTCGGCTTCGTGACCATGCAAAACGGCGCGACAATCATCATCGAGACCGCCTGGGCCATCAACCTTGTTGATACTGCCGAAGCCCAGTGCATCCTCGCCGGCACCAAAGCCGGTGCGGACTTCAAGGGTGGTCTGCGGATCAATGGCGAGAGCCACTCTGCTCTGTACTTGAACTCCATCCAGCTCAGCGCCAGCGGCGTCGCGTTTTACGAAGGCAAATCTAGCGACCCAGCCCTCGAAGAAGCCAGAGCCTGGATCGCCGCGATACGCAACGACACCCCCCCAGTCGTCCTGCCCGAGCAGGCGCTTGTCGTTTCCGAGATTTTGGAAGCTATCTACGAATCGGCATCCACCGGTAAAGCCGTCTACTTCGATAGCTAATTTTCTTTCACTAAATCTCTTTCACTAAATTTCTTTCGTCCGAAGGACGACTTTTACGGAGCGAACGGAGCGAGCGGAGCTTACTCCCTCGCTCCTTCTTTCTTATAATCCCATGAAATACCTCGCCGCGCTGCTCTGCCTCCTTTGCCTCTTATGCGGCATTCCCCGCGCTCACGCCTTCGGCTGGCCGAGCACGAACGACAATATCTTTCCGGCGCTCCCTGCCGCGAAGCCATACATCAGCTTCGATGGGCGCGGATTTCTCGTTCACGGCAAGCGCACTTATATTGTCGCCGGCGAGTTCCAATATCCCCGCACCCCGCGAGCGATGTGGCGTGAGCGGCTGCTTCGAATTAAGCGGGCCGGCTATAATACTATCCAAACCTATGTTTACTGGAACTATCATGAGCCGACAAAAGGCCGGTTTGAGTTCACCGGCGAGAAAGATCTCGACGCCTATCTGAAACTCATTCACTCGCTGGGCCTCTACGCGATTGTCCGTATCGGACCGTATGTGAACGCCGAATGGGACAGCGGCGGCCTGCCGGTCTGGCTGCGCTTCGAGCCGGGCCTGCGTCCGATGACCGATAATGCGCCGTTCTACGATGCTGTCACACCCTATTTGGATAAGATTGCCCCCATTCTTGCCGCAAACCAGATTAATCATGGCGGACCGATTTTGATGGTTCAGCTTGAAAACGAACATACCCTGCCTGAAGGCGGCGGGGGCGGAACCGATCTCTCCGACCCCTACTACCGCTGGTACTACAAAAAAGCGCGGGCGATGGGCCTGGAAGTGCCGCTCTTCTTTAGTGGCCTGAACCACAGCGACGACCCCGCCGGCAGTACTCCGTTTGATACGTCTCAGCGAAAATCGCCCTGGTATTCCACCGAGTTTTGGACAGGCTGGTATGGTGTCTACGGCGTTGAGCCAGGTCGCGAAAAGAAGCTGGAACGCGCGACCTGGCACGTTATTGCTTACGGCGGCGCGGGCTACACGCACTACACGATGGCTGGCGGCACCGATTTCGATACCTGGAACAACGATCAGCAGGCCGCAAGCTACGACTTCGGCTCCCCCATCGGCCAGGCCGGAGATCTACGCGACAGCTATTACTACTGCAAGAAAGCTGCACTGTTTGCGACCAGCTTCCAGAATTTATTGGCAAACTCGGTCGCAAAAGACGGCGGCGACGGCGTCACTACGACTGACATCAATGTTCAGATCACAAGCCGCAAAGGTCCGGCAGGCGAAGCGATTTTTCTCAACAACCGCAGTGACAGCGCGGTCCCCACCCAGTTTAAAATCGGCACACAAACTTACCCTGACGCCGGGCCGATGATCCTTGCCCCCGGCGAGATTGTCCCGATTCTCCGTGGTTACCAGGTAGCGCCGGGTGTCTCACTGACACTTGCCGCCGCGCGTGTTCTCGGCATGAGGCAGTTCGGGACTCTCACGACGCTTGTTGTTTACGGCAGCCCGAATGAACCTGTCGAGCTGCATTTTGCGGCGGCTCATGCCCGGAAAATCAGCACAGCCTCAGGGCTGATACTGACTGCCACGCAGGCAGTCCTGAAGACCCTCATCCCAAGCACTCAGCCGCGCATCTTCGTGTTCCAAGTGGGCCGGCAGACTGTGCGCGTTTTGACTATGACGTCAGCACTGGCAGACCGTACCTGGTTTCTAAACAATGGCGCTCTCATCGCCTGTGGCCCAGATTACGTCGGCGATGTCGAGACCCTGCCGAACGGCACGGTGCGCCTCGAAACCGAGCGGAACAGCCTGGCACCACTGCCTGCGCATCCCCAGTCTACCTTGCTTTTTACGAGCGACGCCCGACAGCCATTAACGCTGACGCCGATTGCTGCACAAAACGAGAAATTGGCGTCTGTAAATCCGCCAATTCTGGGACCCTGGCAAAGAGACACGTCGCTGCCACTCGTTCAGCCCGCCTACGATGACGCAGGTTGGAAAGCGAGCATGGAGCCGCTGCAAATGGGCGCGGATGGGGATTACGGCGCGTATGCCTGGTACCGAACAACGGTTTTTGCCCCCGCCACCGGAACCTACCAGCTCAATTTCAGCGACGGCGGCGACTGGGTCAGCGGCTTTGTCAATGGGAGACATACCGCCAGTTTTCTCGTTCCGTCGGACCGGCGCATCGCAGTTGACTTGAACGCAGGGCCAAATCAAGTCGCGTTCCTGACCGCGCACTATGGCCGGGACAAGCTGTTCAATTACTACGGCCCGATGGATACCATTGCCGCGAAGGGCATTCTTGGCACAGTGTCGCTTACCAAATCCGCCGGGACCACGACCCAAATCAATGCGTTCCGGTGGCAGGCCGACGACAAAGCGCCAACCGATGCCGAGACGCAGGCCGCACCGGGACTAAGCACGTCCGGTCCTACCTGGGCAGATGCAACCACTGCCACCGACGTTTTTAACGGACGCCTCGGCTGGGCCTGGTTCCGAGCAGTGCTGCCTGACGCTCCCGGCCCGCACCGCCGTCTCTTTTTTCACAGCATTGATAATCTTGGGGTAGTTTACCTGAACGGCAAACAGATTGCGGCCAGTGTCGGCCTCAATTCGGATGTCTCGCTCTCGCTCGATGCCGCCTGGCACGAAGGCGGCCCAAATGTGCTCGCCGTCGCCGTACAGAACACCGGCGGTCCCGGCGGCCTGACCGGAGAAGTGAGTTTAAAGGCAGGATTGGAAGACGGTACGCCGATTACAAACTGGAAAATGCACGGCGGCCTGACGCTCCCGGCAAAGACCTGGCAAAAGTTTACAGAAGCAAAAGCGGGAGTGCCGACATTCTACCACGCCGCGTTTGCTGTCGTGCCGCCCGCCGCGTCCGGCCCGCATCCGATACTCCGCGCCTCCCTGACCGGCCTTTCGCGCGGCTTTATGTGGCTGAACGGCAGATGCCTGGGACGCTACCCAGAGCGGTCGCCCATTAATGGGCTTTACTTCCCGGAATCGCTGCTAAAGTCCGGCTACAACGATCTGGTCATTTTCGACGAAGACGGTAATTCCCCGTCCCAAGTTAGGATTATTGTTGAACAGGCCGCCAGCCGCACCGGGCAGGTGCTTGTCACTCAGCCCCGCTGATTTCCGTTGAGGCCAGCTTCCGCGCCTCAAAGCCCGACGGCGGGATAAATGTCTCGTGAGTTCCTTCGCCCGACTCGGGCGCAGGCTTGTGGACACACGGAAAGTCTTTTTCGATGTAATAACGCAGCACCATCGGCTGGTCCATCTGAAAATAGACGCCTTCGGCTTCGGGGTCAGCCAGTTTTGCCCGGTCAGCCTCGGACAGCGAAAAATAGATGCTTTGCCCATCCGATGCCAGCGTGGTTTCGGCGTCGCTTGGTCGCAGCGTCATGTTCCAAAACTGCATCCCTGGAAACGCAATTCCCTCATGCACGGCTTCGCCATTCGTAATCGCCGCGAATTCCGACGGCGTAATTCGCAGTCGCAAACTCTCTCTATTCCATCTGACTTTCACTTCGCGCCTCCCTTTGCTCCTGTTGCCAGCCGGGCCAAATCCGGGTCATCCGCCGATGGTTTCCCTGCCGCGATAAACACAGTCCGAAGCAGATAGCCGCCGAACAGGCTTGTGATGCCTGCCGCGATTGCCGTGGCCCGCTTGTATTTTTTTGGAACCGGCAGACGGTTTAAAATCTCCGGCAGAATGATTCCCAAACCGACCGCCCCACCGAAATAGTCCTGCTTGAACGCGCCCTCCGTCACGGGCTTCGCCAGCTTCCCTGCCGCCGACAAGAACCCGGCGTGGGCGACTGCTTCGGTGACATGGGCCAGGGTTTCGACTTTCCCCAGCGCTTCCGTCGCGTGTCCTTTCTGACCCGTCACTTCCAGCGCCAGCTTGACCGCGCTCGCGCCCGCCCCAACTGCGCTTGCACTAAATAGCGCCCCAATCCAGCTATTGCGGCTCCAAATCGGCGTGGACGTTGTCGAAAGCAGAATGCCCGTATAGCCCGCCAGCAGCAAGCCCAGTGGAATGCCTGCAACATCGGCAACGATCCCTGCTGTCTCGTTTACGATTCTCGCACCTCCGGTGAGTAGCGCGTCTTTACGCAGGATCCGGAAGAACTCCCGCGCCGCCGCAACCCCGCCCAGGAGTGTGTAAACTGTTAGCGTCCAGCTTCCCAGATTCATCGGCGACGACGGCTTCCAAATCCGCAGCATATGATGAAACCGGCTCCGGTCCCCCAGATCCCAGATCAAAAGCGGCGCACAGGGCAGCGCGGCTAAGGCCGCAATCAGTGTCCCCGCCTGCGTGACGGGCCGCAGCTTCCCCTGTCCGAAGCGGTCTGAGAGCCGGGCGATTGAGAACGCGCTTGACGACAAGCCGCCGAGAAAGAAGTAGATGCCGACTTCTTTGGTCCAGACCGGCGATTGCAGCAGCGTGATATCGTAATACGCCGGGTCACCGTTGTCTTTGTCGCCCGTGCTTTTCTTTCCGTTGACATTCTTCTTCGGAAAGCCTTCGGTGAACGGCAAGGACTTCGGCGTAAAGTCCGAAAGCCTATCCGGCAGCGTATCGAACGCTGTTTTGTCTGGTACAATGCCGTGCGCCGTGTTCCACCGCCCGCGTGTTTCTGCTTCTCCTGTTTCAGACATCGGCTTTTCCTCCGCTCGCCAAAAGCAGACCCGCTATTGCTGTCAGTGCAAGGCCCGTCAAGAGGCTTGCCGCGTAACGCTTGCCCTGCTTGTGCAGGGGCTGAGGCGGACGCTCCGGCAGATTATAACGGTTCGGATGATCTTCCAGCAGAAAGAACGAGCTCAAAGTGCCGTAACCATCCAGCGAGTCTTCGTCTGCCCCATATAGATAAGCCGAGGTGTTACCCTGGGAATGCAGCGTTTCAACACGCGCGCGGGCGTGTTCACGCAGCTTGTCCACCGGTCCAAACTGAATGGACTCGGTCGGACAGGCCTTCGCACAGGCGGGCGTTTCGCCAATAGTCTGCCGGTCATAACACAGCGTACACTTGTGCGCGTGGCCATCTTCGGCGCTCCGGGCAATCACGCCAAACGGACACGCCGAAATGCAGTACCCACAGCCATTGCAGATATCGGACTGGACATACACATTCCCGTACTCGTTATAGATTAAAGAGCCGGTCGGGCAGGACTGAACACAGGGCGCGTCAACGCAGTGCTTGCAGACATCGCTCATCATCAGCCATCGGCTGCTGGTTTCGCCGATCTGTTCTTGAAACGCCACATGCCGCCAAGTCGTCGCCGAGAGATGTTCAGTAT
>JAYVVR010000250.1:0-4341 GCA_043786835.1 Armatimonadota bacterium
GTCCGAGACAGCCGCGCTCAGACCGATGTTCCGATTGTCCTGATGACATCGTACAACCTGGCGCTCAAGTACGGTTTAACCCGCTTTGCCAACGTGTTCGCCGACGCCGGGGCGGACGGCACAATTTTGACCGACCTGCCCCCGGAAGAAGCCGGCCCATGGAAAGCGGCGTCCGAAGCCGCCGGCCTCGCGACTATCTTCTTAGTCGCTCCGACATCAACGCCCGCGCGTATTGCGCTCATTGCCGAGAACACGACCGGCTTTGTCTACTGCGTGTCCCGCACCGGGGTCACCGGCGCACGGGCTGCAATGAATCCTGATCTTGCCGCGCTGCTCACCCGCATCCGCACCGCCACCGACAAGCCGCTTTGTGTCGGCTTCGGCGTTTCGCGTCCTGAGCATGTCACACAAGTTTTAGAGATCGCCGACGGCGCAGTCATCGGCAGCGCATTAGTGGACTTCCTGCATTCGTCCAAAGACAGCCCCAGCCAAATGGCAGACCTAACGCACCTTGTAACGTCGTGGAAGGCCGCGACACGCAAGGAGTAATCTGCATTTTATTTGTGGATTGAGAAGCAGCGCAAAATCAGGCAGCGAACACGAGCAGTAGGAACCGGCGCTAGAAGTGCCGGTTTTTGCAAATACTAATGTATACCAAAGAACAGTTCGCGAAAACGATTGATAACACGCTGCTGCGGCCTAACAGCACCCTCAGCGACGTGCAGAAGCTGTGCGACGAGAGTGCGCTACGGCACTTTGCCGCCGTCTGCATCCTGCCCTGCTGGGTCGGCGCAGCGGCGCGGACCCTGCGCGGCACCGACGTGAAAGTCTGCACTGTTGCAGCATTTCCGTTTGGGGCAAGTACGCGGCTCTCGAAAGTGTACGAGGCCAAAAACGCGGTCGCAAACGGGGCGTCGGAAGTGGACGTCGTTATGAATATCACGCGCTTCAAATCGGGCGATCTTGACTATGTTCTGGACGATCTGCGCGGGGTCGCCGACGCCGTGCGCGGGTCGGCGCTGCTAAAAGTCATTATCGAGGCGTGCTATTTGACCGGCGACGAGATTGAAACTGCCAGCCGGCTGGTGCAGAAGAGCGGGGCGGACTTTGTGAAAACGTCTACCGGCACGGCAGGCGGGGGTGCGACGACCGACGACATCCGGCGCATCCGCCGGGCCGTGGGAGCGTCCGCCATCGGTATCAAAGCCTCCGGGGGCATCAAGACAGTTGAGCTTGCCCAGCAGCTTTTGGACGCCGGGGCAAACCGTCTCGGCACATCATCCGGCGCGGCCTTGTACGATGCTTATCAACCCGAAGACAGCGCCTAAGTTTATCGCCTACGGCAGATGCGTCGGCAGGTCGTTTCCGCGCAGCGCTGAGGGACTGGTATCGTCGGCGCACTGGTTATACAGCGCGGCAGCGCAAGCGGCACGGTCAGGATGGGACCGGCTTTGCCGATAAAATCGGTACTGGGCCGTAAGAATGATCCGGCGGGTTTTGTTCAGCGAGAGCGGCTTTTGCGAACGGCATTCCAAAGCGCTGGGCGGCGCGGTGAGATGCGGCAGGAGCGGGCCGGCAGCGAGAAAGCCCAGTCCGCAGACCGGCAGCAAACCAAAGAGCAGGTGCAGCAGTTTAGGCATTTGTGTTCCCCTTGCCTGCTTACTATGCATAATTCATGCCAAGTTGAATTACCGGGTATATTGTTACCGGGTATACTGCTCTCGTGCCTGCCTATACCACCGATGCGATTGTCCTGCACCGCCGCTTCTTCGGCGAAACAGATAATATTCTGACCCTCTACTCGCCGGGCCTCGGCCGCTTTTCCGCTATCGCGAAAGGCGCGCGGAAAGCCATCTCGCGGCTCTCCGGGGCCACCGAAGTCCTCACCTGCACCCGCTTTGGTCTGGCCTCGGGCAAATCGCTTGAGATCGTCACCCAAGTCGAAGTGCAGGAGTCGTTCTCGGCTCTCCGCAAAGAGCTGATCCGTCTCGCGCATGGCCTCTATTTGGCGGATTTGGTCGAACACTCCGTCGAAGACCACGCCCCGAACCCCATTCTTTATGACCTCTTTTATAACGCTTTGCTTCAAACGCAGACCTTGCCGGTGCCGGAGATTGCCACCCGCTGGTTTGAGATCCAGCTTCTCGGCGACCTCGGCTATGCCCCTAACTTAACAGAGTGCACCGTTTGCCACGCCCCCCTGCCCGGCGCCTTCACCCGTGAAGATGTTTTCGCCCTCTCCGCCTCACTTGGCGGCGCTCTCTGCCCTTTCCACGCACACCCTGAGTCGAACGGCGACCACAGCCCGCTCGGCCTCGGCGCCCTGCGCCTATTATTGACACTCGAAGCCCTCGGCCCGAACGGCAGCGAAGCGCTCCCCGCCCTGCCCGCCGCCGGCCCGAAAAGCCTCGATCAAGTCCGCCTCGCCCTTCGCCGGTCTTTGCGGTTCCGGCTGGAACGCGACCTAAAAAGCCTGGAGTTTTTAGACAGCTTGCGGTCCAATTAAGGACCATGTGTTGAAACACACGGTTAAGGCTTTATTGTAATCCAGTCCCGCGAAGCGGTACTTCGTAGCGTACGCGCTGTGTACCCCAATAAATCCCTAGCCGTGCAATTTATTGCATGGTTCCTTCGTATCCAGTCAGCGAGGAGTCGAACCAATGCCCAAATCCCCGCGTACCTTCATCATCATCGCCTTATGCGTTCTCGCCGCCATCATCATTGCAGGTGGCTCGGTCTTTTATATTGAGCGGATGAATATGAACAGGGCGATGACAACAACCTTTTATGCTGAAATATTGGGAAAAGCAACGTTTGAATACGAGCAGGATCATTCGACCCACTACCCTGACGCAGGCAAATGGGAGCAGGAATTGAAGCCCTATGTCGACCCCAAAGCGAAAAACATTTTTCATCCGCCTGCCCCGGTCGGCGGAACGGAACGACGGTTCTCGCTTAACCCTACTGTTGCCGGCAAAACCGACGCGCAAATTGCGGGGATGAAGGCGCCCTGGCTTTTTTACGAGTCGGTGTCTAAGCAGCCGTCGGCAGCAGACGATTTGGAGTATTGGCCTGACCCAAAGCGCGACGGCGGCACGGACTTCGTTGTCGTGTATACTAGGGGCTATGGCTATCCGCGCCCCCTGGCATGGAAAGCAGCCGTCCGGCAAAACCTGCCCGGTTTATGACCTATGACGTCGGAAACGGGTTACGGCTGAACCCGGCTTGATGCCAGTAGGGATACGCCCGCGTGACGGCGCTAGCCCTGTCAAGACATGCGACCTGCTCGGAAGTCAGGCTCCAGCCGACTGCGCCGAGGTTCTGCCGAAGCTGTTCTTCATTACGAGCGCCGATAATCACGCTGCTAACAGTCGGACGCTGCAACAGCCAGTTCAACGCCACCTGCGGCACGGTCTTTTCCACTTCGGCGGCGACGACGTCGAGTGCGTCGACAATGCCGTAGACATATTCGTCGGAGACGGGCGGGCCGGCGTCAACAGCGGCGGCGGCTTGCAGGCGGCTCGTTTCCGGCAGGGGCTGGCCCCGGCGGATTTTGCCGGTCAGCCTGCCCCACCCCAGCGGACTCCAGACCATCGCGCCGACGCCCTGGTCTGCCCCAAGCGGCATCAGCTCCCATTCGTAGTCCCGGCCAATCAAGGAGTAGTAGGCTTGGTGGGCAACGTACCGGGCGAGGCCATACTTTTCAGACACGGCCAGCGACTTCATCAAATGCCAGCCGGAGAAGTTCGAACAGCCAATGTAGCGAATCTTGCCGGCTTTCACCAAATTGTCGAGAGTGCCAAGCGTTTCTTCAATCGGCGTCATGGCATCAAACGCGTGGAGCTGGAAGAGGTCAATATAGTCAGTGCCTAAACGGCGCAGAGACGCTTCAACAGACTTAATCAAATGGTAGCGCGATGAGCCGACATCGTTTGGACTGTCGCCCATCGTAAACGTCGCTTTGGTCGAGATCAAAACCGAGTCCCGACGTCCGCTAATCGCTTTGCCCAGTATTTCTTCTGCCAGCCCGCCGGAGTAGATATCGGCGCTGTCAAACATTGTTAGTCCGGCGTCTAAACAGACATCTACCAGGCGCGTCGCTTCGTCGGCGTCAGAGCTGCCCCAAGCTTCAAAGAACTTGCCGCGTCCGCCGAACGTGCCGGTTCCAAACGAGAGTGCCGGGACTTTGAGGCCCGACTTACCGAGAAAGTTGTATTCCATAATGTGTTTGTCCCAAGTTTTACTCGTACCGAAACACGGTTTCGGCAAGCTGTATGGTGTCGCCCGAAGACAGCAGGCGCGACTCGCCGACCCGCCCGCCGTTGACGAACGTGCCGTTCG
>JAYVVR010000251.1:0-4321 GCA_043786835.1 Armatimonadota bacterium
GATGACCTGCTGACAGAACTTATCTGCGGGCTTTTGCTGGCGTCCCTGCTGTTTCTGCTGCTGTCGGGCATCGGCAGCGGCCTTCTGGTCGGACGCGCCCTAAGCCCGATTAACCGCATTGTTTCAGACGCTGAGGCGCTGGACCCAGAGCATCTCAACGACGCGATTCTCAGCCCGCACACACTCTCAGACACGGAAATCGGGCATTTAGTATCCGCCCTGAACCGAATGCTGGGCCGCGTTTCCCGCTCTGTCGCCGCCCAAAGCCGGTTTACCGCCGATGCGTCCCACGAACTTCGCACCCCGCTGACCATTCTGCGCGGCCAGCTTGAGCTGGCCCTGTCTCGCCCGCGCACTGCCGCCGAGTACCGAATGGCCGTTGAAAGCGGTCTGGAAGAAACCCTGCGGATGGCCCGGATCGTGGACAGTCTCGCGTCCCTTGCCCGAGGCGAGGCCGGCGGCGCAGTCCTGCACGCTGCGCCGGTTTCGCTCGCCGCCATCGCCGAAGAAGTCAGCCGCTTCCAGACAACTTCTGCCGCCGAAAAGCACATTCATCTGGTCGTTGAAGCACAGGGGGACGCCGTCGTTCGCGGCGATACCGATGCTCTCCGGCGTCTGGTCCAAAACTTAGTGGAAAACGCGGTTACCTACACGCCGCCGGGCGGCACAGTGGTAGTCACAGTGTCCGAAGACGCTGCCCACTGCCGGCTTTCCGTCGCCGATGCCGGCATCGGCATCGCACCGACCGATCTGCCGCTGGTTTTCGATCGCTTCTTTCGCGCCGACCCAGCCCGCACAAACACCGGCGGCAGCGGTCTCGGTTTGTCTATTGTCCAAAGCATTGCCGAGGCCCACGGCGGCACAGTTTCCGCCGAAAGCGAATTGGGAGCGGGAAGCACGTTTACCGTAACACTGCCACGCTGAATTATGAGACAATTCTCATGAGAATAGTCTCATTGGATTCTCACGCACCGTTAATGTTCCGGGTGTATGATGACTGTGCCGAAAAAAATCGCAGAGGAGTATGACCCTATGAAAACGAATAAAACACTCATTACCAGTCTGGCACTGGCCGCCGGACTGACAATGGCCGGAACCGCGTTTGCCGCCGCTCGGATTACCCCCGCGCAGGCCGAAGCCGCCGCCGTCAAGAAAATCCCCGGTACAGCCCAGTCCGCCAAGTACGAGTACGAAGATGGGCACTGGCAGTATGCCGTCGTTGTTCTGGACAAGTCCAAGCAGCTTTACGAAGTGGAAGTCAGCGCGGCTACCGGCAAAGTGACGGCGACCGAAAAAACCAGCACTGCCGAAGAAGCATCCGAAGCCGCCGCCGACAAGAAAACAGCCGCGAAGAAGGCTGTCGGGAAGAAAGCCGCACATTGACACTCTGCTGGGTGCAGGAGACGAAGAAGTAAACTTCACTCGCTAGTAATGCCGAAGGCATAGAGGAATTTATTAGACCTCTTGCATAAGTATCCTGCACTGGAAGTGCAGGGCTTTTGAAGTACGATTGTCTGCCTTCGCAGACATAAGATCACTCGCGAGGGCCAGCTCTTATGTCTGCGAAGTCAGACAATCGCTTTGTAGAAGACCCGGATTTCTAATCCGGGCAGGCCAGTGCGACTTATGCAAGAGGTCTATTCTCTCGTTCTCCCGCTCCCGGCAAATCACGCATGATAAAGAACGCCTTATCGCTAACTCTGCTGCTCACGAGCGTACTGCTCGGGCCATCTGCTGCACACGCCCAAGCGCCTCTCACACTCGCGCAGGTGATGCAAATGGCGGCGGACGCCAGCCCGGCGCTGTCCGCCGCGCGGCAGACAGTCGCGCAGGCATCAGCCCGCACCCGGCAGGCGGAAGCCGGACGGCGGTTCCAGATTACGTTCAACAGCACGGCCTCAGTGTCTGCCGCCAAAGTTTATATGCCGCCCCCAAGCCAGGAAACGTTTGGGACCCTGCAAAATACCTTGACCTTCCCACTGCCGCTCGGCAAACGGCCCCGGTTCGCAATTACTCAGGCCCAGGAGCTGCACGGGGCCGCCCTGGCCCAGCTTGACTCGGCCCGGCTGTCGCTTACCGGTCAGGTCGCCGCCGCGTATTATGATGTTCTCCGAAAACAAGCGCTGCTGGCGGTCGCCCAGCAGACACTCGCGGAAAACCAGCGGGCGCTCTCCGACGTTCAGAAACGCAATGACGTCGGCGACGCCGCCCAGCTTGATGTCTTGCAGGCGCAGGTTCCGGTCGCCTCGGCCCATTCCGCACTTGACGGCGCGACAAACGATCTGGCCGTCGCCGATGAAACTCTGAACAGCCTCTTGGGACGGCCTTTGGACGACCCAATTGTGCTGGCCGATATTTCGCCCGGCGCACTTGCCCCGGCCTATACGCTGGCGCAGGCCATAGAGTTCGCTTTGTCGCGCAGCCCCGACATTCGCGCCGCCGAGGCGACCATCCGCGCCGACCGGGCCGCACTCGAGTCCGCCCGGCTGTTTCGCGAGCCGGCGTATTCATTGCAGGCGATCGACATTCGCTCGAAAGATGTCACCAGCTTCCAGAGCGTTGATACCATTCAGGCCGCCGTGACCCTGACCCTTTCCGATGGCGGGCTTGGACGCGCTCAAATCGCCGAATCGCAGGCCATGCTTGCCGGTGCGACCGCTCAAGTCGAAGTCGTCCGCCGGACAGTTGTTGCCGGAATCAGCGCGGCCTACCTGACGGCCCAAAGCCGCCGCCGTCAGGTCGAGTCGGCCCGGACCGCCCGCGATATTGCCCAGATTACCTACGATAAAACCACGCTCGGTTACCGGAACGGCCTCTTCCCATTGCTGCAAGTCCTGAACGCACGGGCGGCGCTGACCCAGGCGCGGATTGCGTATACCCAGGCGCTCTATGACGCGGCGTCGGCAGGAACTATGCTGTCCACCGCGTTCGCCGGAGCCGTCCCGCCCCCGTCCGTGCCCAGTACGCCCGCGCCGTCCATAGCCCCGCCGACCGGTGCAGGCGGCACCGGCCCCGCCGGAGCGGGAATACCGGGAACGACGCCCGCCGGCAACAGCACGACCGGCCCAAACCCCGGCGGCGCAAACGCCGCCGGCCGAGGCGGCCCATAAGAACACGCTCCCGTCCCCTGCCCGCGCCTCCTGCTCACTGCGTTCGGTAGCAGAGTGAAAGGCGGGGAATTGCACTTCAAAGCACAGGGGTTCAGCCCCGTGTTTCTCGTGAACAATAACATGAAACAATTCAAACCCAATTTTGTTCTGTTGACCGCCGCCCTACTCTCCGCCGGCTGCGGGCACGGCGCAAAGCCTGCTGAGGACCACTCTGCCGATGTCAAGCCCCTGCCGTCGGTCCAGGTCGTCCCCGTCACGCGCGGGACACTTGAAAAACTGCTCCCCGCTGCCGGACTGTTGCAGACCCTGCCGGGCCGGGAAGCGACCATCACGCCGCCGGTCGCCGGTGTTTTGTCTACCCTCTCCGTACGCTACGGGCAGACCGTGACACGCGGCCAGGTTATCGCCCAGATGTCCACTCAGCCGCTTGTCGGACAGCTTCAGCAGGCCGAAGCCGCCATCGGCCAGAATAAAGTCCAGGTCCAGCAGGCCCAGGCAAACGCCGCCCAGCAGGCCGCCCAGACCCAGACTTCCATTTTGCAGGCACTCGCGACACTCCGGAACGCAGAAGCTGCACTGGCAGGCGCGAAGGCAACACTGCTCGGTTCGGACGCTGCCGTCGAGAATTCACAGCAGACACTGGCCCGCCAGCAGACGTTGTTCGGTGAAGGTCTCGTGCCGCAAAAAGATGTCGAAGCGGCCCAGCTTGCGCTTCGCACCGCCCTCGCCCAGCAAGCCGCCCAGCAGCAGGCAGTCGCCGGACAGCGCCAAACAGTGGCCGGACAAGAGGCCGCTGTTGCCGCCGCCCGCGCCGCCTCGCTGCAAAGTGTCGTCAAGCGGCAGGATATTTTGATCGCCCGGCAGCAGCTAAGGAACTCCGAAGGGACGCTGACCACCGTCCGGTCTCAGAAGGCGCTCTATACGCTTCGAACGCCTCTTTCGGGGTTGGTCAGCGCCGTCAATGTTACTGCCGGGACTGCAGTAGATACGACTGCAAAAGTTGCAGTCATTGCTAATCTCGACCAGCTTCAGCTTTTAGTCAGCCTGCCGGGGAGCGCCGTCGCGTCTGTCAAGCCAGGCCAGACACTCACGTTTACGGTCGTGAGTGTCCCAAAGCGTGTCTTTCGGACGACCATCAGCACGATTTCCCCACGGGCCGATGCCGCCACCGGGACAGTGCCGGCGCTGGCCGTCGTCTCGAACACCCAACA
>JAYVVR010000252.1:0-4307 GCA_043786835.1 Armatimonadota bacterium
TGGTGGGTTGTTGGCTGCGAGCAAGACGTGCCGGCGGTCCTTGACTCAATCGCCGCAATTTGTACGCAAGTTTCGGAGCAGGTGCCGCTGCTTGTGAAGGGATTAGGAATAAATGACTGAACAGCAGAAGCGTGATCAGCTTTGGATTGACATTCATTGCTTACAGCGCATGAAAATGCTATCCGCCGTTCGCGAGGCGCGGCAGATGCTGCGTGTGTGGATGAGCCAGCATGCAGAGGAGTATTACAGTCAAGATGCTGGTGAAAGCCTCGCGATGATGGAAGATGCACTCGTGATTATCCAAGCCGAAAAAGAAGCTGCAAAAGCCGCCGAACTTGTCGCGGCTTGATAGGGTGTTAGCAAGGTTATCCATGCGCCGTGTGATTTTAATTGTGATGGATGGCTGCGGGGTGGGGGCTTTGCCGGACGCGGCAGCTTACGGGGGACTGTCCGAGCTTTCTGCTGCGACGCTGCCTCATGTCGCAGAGGCTGCCGGCGGGCTGCATCTGCCAACGCTGCAAAGTCTTGGCCTCGGCAATGTCGCGGTGATTAAAGGCGTCGCGCCGGCCCTGAACGCGCTTGGCGGCTGGGGCAAAATGGCGGAAGCGTCGGCGGGCAAAGATAGTGTCACAGGCCACTGGGAACTGATGGGGATTACGACGCTGACGCCGTTTCCGACGTACCCGAACGGATTTCCGCCTGCGCTAATTGCCGAATTCGAATCAAAAATCGGACGCGGGACGCTCGGTAATTTTGCTTCGTCTGGCACAGCAGTTTTAACAAAGCTTGGCGCGGAGCATATTAGAACCGGCAAGCCGATTGTGTATACGTCGGCGGACAGTGTGTTTCAAGTCGCCGCCCACGAACGCGTTGTGCCGCTTTCGGAGCTGTACGCGCTCTGCGAAACGGCGCGGGAAATGCTGACCGTACCGAACAACGTCCAGCGGGTCATTGCCCGGCCCTTTGCCGGCGACAGCCCCGAGAACTTCACGCGCACGGAGCATCGGCGCGATTACCCTCTGCCGCCCCCCGTCCCGAACTTTCTGTCGGCGCTGGCCGACGCCGGCAAGACCGTCCATGCCATCGGCGTTGTCGCCGACCTCTTTCCCAAGTCTTACTTTGCCCGCGCCGAGCGTACCCAAAGCAACCTGGCTTGCCTCGCTGCCATTTTAGACGCCGTGCAGAATGGGCGCGAGGAGTTCGTATTCGCGAACTGCGAAGACTTCGACATGCTCTACGGCCACCGCAACGATCCCACTGGCTTTGCGCGTGCTTTAGAAACGTTTGATACCGGCCTTGCCGGCATTCTCAAAGCTTTGCGCCCTGACGACCTGCTGATCCTTACTGCCGATCATGGCAACGACCCGACCACCGTGTCCACCGACCATTCCCGCGAGTATGTACCGCTGCTTGCATACGGCGGCGGCATAGGCGGCGATCTGGGAACACGCTCGACATTCGCTGCTGTTTCAGCACTCACGGCGGAGTGGCTGGCTGTCCTATGGAAATAACGGACGCTTGCGAGTTCTTAGGCCAAACGGTCACGCTGGATATTAATCGGCCGCTTCGCACAAAGTACCCGCGCCATGATTTTGTCTACCCAATCAACTATGGCTTCGTACCGGGGACGCTTTCGCCGGACGGCGCGGAGATGAACGTCTATGTACTGGGCGTGTCCGTACCGCTGGCGGCATCCACCGGCGAGTGCATCGCCGTCATCCATTGCACAAGCGACGATGATGACAAGCTGATTATCGTCCTCGCCGGGCAGGCCTACACTGACGATGAGGTTAGGGCCGCGACATTCTTTCAAGAGCGGTTCTCCAAATCGCTGATTTTACGCGGGGAGAAATCTGCCCAATGACCTTCAAGCCTATCCTTGCCGGCGCGTTATTCCTCATCGCGATTTCCGGCGGTCTGGACGCACAGACGCCGCCGGCAAACGTGCCGCCGGCTTCTCCCAACAACATCGTAGACACGCCCATGCCGAACAAAGTCTTGGGACAAGAGTCGCTTTCAGGCAGATACGGCGCAAACGCCGAAGTCACCTCCATCGTGCAGGATATACCGGTGTTCCACAGCCCCTACGCCGGAGCAAACAGCCTGCGAGCACACGGCGAAACTGAGGTCAGCCACTCGTACACACTATATCTCTGGGCGCATCCCAGCCCGCGTTTGGAGTTCTACGTCAACCCGGAGATCGCGCTCGGGAACGGGGTCAGCGATGGTGACGGACTGGCAGGGTACAGCAACGGCGACTTGATCGGGCAGCGGAGCTTCCGGCCTGACCCGTATCTCGCCCGCGCGTTCGTGCGGTGGCGCATTCCCCTGAAATCCAGCGGCGGGGCAAACGCGCAGGACCAGGCGGTGAAGCCGGCAAACGACATTATCGGCGGCAGGCTCCCCGCCTCGCGCCTTGTCATTGTCGTCGGAAAGATCGCGATCTCCGATCACATTGATACAAATGCTTACGCAAACAACGCTCGGACACAATTTTTCAACACTGCATTTGTCAATAACCTTGCCTACGACAAAGCGGGAGACCCGCGCGGCTACACCCACGGCGTTGTCATCAGTCTGGTCCGCCCGCATTTCGCCGTCCGGTTCGGAACCGTCGCTCTGCCAACCGTCGCCGGCGGTCCTCATATCTCGTACAATCTTCGAAGTCAGCATTCTGAGCAGCTCGAAATCGAGCTTCATCCGAAGCTGCTGACCGAGCCGAATGCTCAGGCAATGGTCCTGCGGCTGCTGGCGTACCGTAACGAAGGGACAATGGGGCGTTACCGGGATGCTTTGAACACCACGCCGGGAACGACGCCCGACGTAACGACGGTGCGAAAGCGCGGCGCGGCAAAATACGGATTTGGGCTGAATTTTGAGCAGGGGTTGAGCGACGGCGGGGCGACAGGAATTTTCGGGCGTTTCGGCTGGAATGACGGCGCGACCGAGACAGTTTCCTCCGCCGAAGCAGATCGTCTGATGTCGCTTGGCGGGCAGATTTCCGGGGCACATTGGAGACGGCCCAATGATGTTTTCGGGGTCGCACTGGCCCAGAGCGATCTCTCGTCGGCGCACAAGCAGTATCTGGCGGCGGGCGGCCTTGGCCCGACGCTGGGTGACGGAGGGCTGACTTACGGCTCCGAGCGGGTCGCTGAAGTCTACTATTCCTACCAGCTCATGGCAAATACCTCGCTGTCGCCGGACTATCAGCTTGTCCATAATCCGGGCTTTAACCATGACCGCGGCCCAGCATCACTGGTGTCCTTGCGTCTGCATCTGAAGTTTTGATCAGGACACTCGCTGCCGACGTGAAATCCCGGAAACACGCAAAAAGCCCAAATAAGCCGATGCTGGCGGGACCAACAGCGGCGTCTTCTTGACCGGGTGAGCGCCCGTTCAGACCAATACCCTCTGCTCGAGATCACTCAAAATATGCCTCTGTCCACGAAACTCGAACCCGAGGCCGCCGACGGCAGCAATGCCCGCCGGCCAGCACCAAATCGTTGCCGAGCGGCCATCCTGCCAGCGCTTCTTATGACCTCTTACGGCTCCTTTTTCGCTCGATGCAAAAATGGTATCACCACACATGTCTTATGAAACAAAAGGGGTGCACTTAAAGAAAAGTTGCCGGAGTCGCCTGCGGCAAATGCAGCTCGGCCGTATGACCAAGCCAGCCGCCTGGACGAAGCTCCGTGCCCTCAATCAGCGGAGAAGCGGAATTAAACGCTCGGACCTCCCCGTTGACGAACTCGCCGCCGTGAAAGACAATATGCACAGCGGAGACTTCTAAATCCGGGCGCAAAAGCTGAACATTCGCGCCAAACGAAGGCCAGGGACCGAAATCAGGCTGCACCGGCGCAAGGAGCCGCGAGTGATAATCGCCGCAGATCACGATGATTTTCTGCCCCGCGCATTCTTCCTGCCACAGCGCAAGCAAACAGGCTGCCATGTGCCGGTCCCGGTCTGCCCACGTCTCGCCTTCCCGCAAGGAATCAACGTCGAAGTACAGCAGTTTCCAACCTGGTAAACGGCTTGCGGCCTGCTGAACAAGAGACAGCGCCTGCTGGTTCCCTCTGCCGTCCTGAAACTCTTTTGTGCCAAAGAACGCCGGTACCACCTCTCCGCCCTCTGTCCACGCCGCCAGCGCTGCTCTTTCACCGTGCGGGATCTCAAGTCCCAAGCCGCCGTAGCCGAGTATCGCGAGATCATCCAGCAGTCCGAGAACCAAACGCGGCACTTCCTGCGTTCCGTGCGTCTCGCCCAGCAGCAGCAGATCGCTTTGATCTGCAAGCGTCAGCAGTTCTGCT